>JAEUQF010000306.1 GCA_016789745.1 Bryobacterales bacterium | reverse complement strand
GTCGCCCGGCTGCCCAGATACTCCGGCACATCCAGACCGCCGCGCACGGCCACGTACGCCCGCGCCCCAGCCCCCTGCACCGCGCCCATCCGCAACACCGCGCCTTCCGGCACATCCACCGCCTGCCACCGCGGCACCGGCGCGCCGTTCAACGTCGCCCCCATATCGGCACCCGCCAGCGCAATCACCGCCGCCTTATGAAACCGCAGCGAAGGCCCCGTAATAGTGCACTCCAGACCCGCGTCGCCATCCGCATTGCCCACCAGCCGGTTTGCTAACCGGAACGCCAGCCAGTCCATCGGCCCCGATGGAGGCACCCCCACATGCCAATAGCCCAACCGCCCGGGATAGTCCTGCACCGTCGTCTGCGTACCCGGCTCCAACACCTCAACGGCCTCCAAGTGGTAATCGAAGGTCTTCAGATACGCCGTCGTAATCCCACCCGACCGGAACTTCCCGTCGTCGCACACCTGCCGCAGATACGACAGATTCGTCTCAATCCCGTCAAATGCTGACTCCTCCAACGCCATCCGCATCTTACTAACTGCCTCGGCCCGCGTCGCCCCATGCACGATAATCTTCGCCAGCATCGGGTCATAAAACGGAGTTACTTCCGTCCCCGTCTCCACCCACGTCTCACAGCGCGTGGCCGGTAGCACCACCCGCGACAGCAGCCCCGACGACGGCTGGAAATTCTTCGCCGGGTCCTCCGCATACAGCCGCACCTGAATCGAATGCCCGCGCGGATTCACCGCGATCCCCGCCAGCGGCCCCAACTCCCCCGCCGCCTGCCGTACCATCAACTCCACAATGTCGATGCCGGTCACTTCTTCCGTCACGCCATGCTCCACCTGCAGCCGCGTGTTCACTTCCAGGAAGAAGAACTCCTGCGTCACGCCATCAAACAGAAACTCCACCGTTCCGGCTGACCGATACGAAACAGCCTTCCCCAGCGCCACCGCCGACGCCAGTAACTTCTCCCTGACTTCGGGGCGCAACCCCGGCGCCGGCGTCTCTTCGATTACCTTCTGGTTCCGCCGTTGCGCCGAACAGTCGCGTTCCCCAAGAGCGATAATCTCGCCCTTGCCATCGCCGAAGATCTGCACCTCCACATGCCGCGCCTGTTCGACGAACCGCTCCAGATACACGCCCGATTGCCCGAAGTTCGCCTTGCCCAAGCGATCCACCACCGCATAGGCCTCCGCCAACTCCTCCGCGCCGCGGCACACCCGCATCCCGATCCCACCGCCGCCCGCCGTGCTCTTCAAGATCACCGGATACCCGACGCGCTCCGCCGCCGCCAAGGCATCTTCGGCGGAAGGCAGCAGATCCGTACCCGGCAACATCGGCACACCCTGCACACCCGCCAATTCGCGAGCCGTATGCTTCAACCCGAATGCCCGCATCTGCTCCGGCATCGGCCCGATGAACGCAATCCCCGCGGCTTCGCACCGCTCGGCAAACCCGGCGTTCTCACTCAAAAACCCATAACCGGGATGAATCGCCTCCGCCCCCGTACGCCGCGCCGCATCCAGAATCTTCTCGATATCCAGGTAACTCTGCGCCGCCGGTGCCGGCCCAATCGCTACAGCCTCATCGGCCTGCGCCACGTGCAGCGAATGACGGTCCGCCTCAGAATACACCGCCACCCCGGCGATCCCCATCTTCTTCAACGTCCGCAGAATGCGGCACGCAATGGCGCCGCGGTTGGCAATCAGAACCTTACGAAACATCAGCCCTCAACCCCATCCCAGATCAGCACCCGCACCGGAGTCGGGTTATAGGCATTGCACGGATTGTTCAACTGCGGGCAGTTCGAAATCACTGCCAGCACGTCCATCTCCGCCCGCATCTCCACATACTTGCCCGGCCCCGACACGCCATCGTCAAACTTCAATCCGCCCTCCGGCGTCACCGGCACGTTCATAAAGAAGTTGATGTTGTGCCCGATGTCGCGCTTGCCCAGATTGCGGTCATACTCCGTCACGGCCTTCACGAAGCTCTGCCGGCAGGCGTGCATGTAGCGCTTCTCAATCGCATACCGCACCATGTTGCTCTCCATCGCGCAGGCCCCGCCCAACGTATCGTGCCGCCCACAGGTATCCGCCACGATCGTCAACAGCACATTGCCTTCGGTCGACAGCAGCTTTGTGTCCGTCGTCAGATAGATATTGCCCTGCGCCCGAATGGTGTCCTGCGCGCTGTAGCGATCCTCATAGTCGTGGGCGTTATAAAAGAAGGTGTCCGCCGCCTGGTTGCCTTCTACATCTTCAATCCGGAAGATCTGCCCTTTCTTCACCACGCCGATCCATGGCTCACCCGCCAGCACCGTCGCATCATACACAGCCTTCGCCGCGTCGAGCGTGCTCTCTTTGAAGTTCTTTCCCTTATGCATGGCCATGGCTCCTTACAGGTGATACCGTTCCGTCAGAATGAATCCGCGCCCGTTCTCCGGCCGCGACACCCGGCACACATCGTCCGGTCCCGGCGCCGGCACCCGGCGCACCTGCAGCATCACTGGTTTCGGCGCATACTGCGGATTAAGATCCAGCGGATGCGGACAGGTGTTCATCACAACCAGCGTGTTCATTTCGGCCCGCAGATCCACGTAGTCGCCGGCCTTTGAGTTCCCCGGCACAAACGTCATCCCGCCGCCATCATCCACCACTACCTTGCTGAAGAAGTTGATCACCGCCGTCATATCGCGCGGTGTCATCCCATACTTCGCAATCTCCACGCGGAACAGCGTCAGCGCCGACTTGTAGTAGTCATTCCGGTGCTGCTGATAGCGCGCCTCGCCATACCTGGCCGCCACCAGTTTCTCGTTCGCGCACCCGCTCAGCGGATCGTGCCAGCCCACCGTATCGCCCACTACCGAACACAGAATCCGCCCCATGTCCGTGAACAGCACATTCCCCGTCGTGAGTTTCGCCACATGCTGCGCCTTCAGCGTGTCCGGCATGTTATACCGCTCGGCGAAGTTCTCCCAGTTATAGAACAACGCCCCGCAATTGGCCCCTCCTTCCACATCCGTAATGCGCAGGGCTGTCCCACGCTTCATTACGTGTGACCAGGTAGCCCCGGCGGGCACTAGTTCTTCAAACAACACGTCACTCATGGAGGTTCCTCCTTAGAGAACCGAAAAGACACCGCACGCCAGATACACTCCAGGCGCCGATCGATAGTTACACTGTAAGGTTTTGAGGAAGGTTTAAAACAGAGGCGGGCCGCAGCAAACGTCCATTGCCGTCAGCCGCAGGTATACGCCCAGCGCAATTAGCGCTCGCGACGCCCGGCTTCGGCTGACCACGGACATACCGCCACTATCGCACGCACCGCCCTCGCCTTCCAAGAAGAATTATTGATCGCCCGCATAACAAATATTTAGCCCGCCCCTGCCCCACCGCCGTTAGAATGAGAATCTCAGGCCACGCTTCGCCTGCCATTTCCCCCCGTCGCGAAATCCCGAACCTGTTCCTTTTCGAGGCTTCCAGCATGACGGTCATGTTTTGGCCGGTGGTCGTGTTCATGGCGATCTCGCTAGCCATCGGTCTTTATACCTTCACAAAGGTCCAGGGCTCCAGCCACAACTTCACGGTCTGTGGCAAGGCGATGCCCTTCTTCATTATCGGTACGGCGTTAACCGCGCAGGCTGTCGACGGTAACGCAACTTTAGGTAATACCTCCCTCACTTACTCGGCGGGCATATGGACCGGGGTCATGATACCCATGGGTCTTGCCATCAGCCTGTTCATCGTCGGCGCCCTCCTTGCCGGCCCGCTCAACAAGATGAATCTGTTGACCTTGCCGGAGTATTTCCACCGCCGCTACGACAAACGCACCGAGTTACTTGTCTCGGTGTTGACTATTGTTTGCTTTACTGTCCTAATCGCCGGCAACTTGGCTGCCG
>JAEUQF010000274.1 GCA_016789745.1 Bryobacterales bacterium | reverse complement strand
CTGCAGCAGCAGGTGCGGTTGTTAGAACCCCTTTGGATGGAATAGACGCCAGTCCGGGTCATAATCGCAATCGGTCAGGCCATGCGCCAGATAGAAGTCAAAGTGCAGGCCAAGCGCTTTGAACCGCTCGTACTGCTGCGGCGCAAAGCCCGCCCGCTGCATGTAGAAACCGATGGCTTGGTGATACGGATAAAGGTAGTTCAGACGTTTGAGCGTGGCCAGTAGCAGTGCGATCGAGATACGGTCGCGGGCGCCGCGGTAGGCTTCGAGCACCTGGTACACGCCGCCCGCATAGGTGGGCCGCACGGTGCAGTCGATAAGCGTCCGTTCGATCCTTGTCACCGGCACGGACTCGGCCGGGGAAAGGGGTAGCGAGATCACCCCAAACCCGCCTGTATTCTTCCCGTTCAAGATGCGGAACTCGGACTCTGCCCACTGGTAGACGAAGCTCGACTCGCGCTGCTTGTTCTGAAAGGCGCGCGTCAGGGACGCCTGCGTGAGGCTGTTGGGATCCGGCTCCGGCTTGGCGCTCTGTTCCAGGTTGACGTAGATGGAGCGGCGCGGAATCTGGTCGTTCAAGCCGTGAAGGAAGACCGCAGTGCCGTGCGACAGATAGGCGCCTTTTCGAATCGAGGCACCGACGCTGTAGGGCGATACCTCGCCCCATGTATAGCGGATGAAGCGGCGGGCATTGGGATACTTCTCGCCCGGCTTGATCTCGATCTCCCGCAATGGGCCCTTGGTTTTGAGGAGATTGATAAAGGAATCCAGCTTGGTAGTGGCGGCAAGCTGCCACTCCTGACGATTGGCTGCAAGAATCTCGGCCAAGCGTTGCGTGGTATAGACACGCTCCGGGGCGACTGCGAACCACTCCAGAATGGCGGGCGTGGCGTTCTGGATCTTAGGAGGTCGTCCACGAGGCATATGGTTACCGGTTGGTATATATACCAACCGGTATCCGCATTATAACTACATAACCGCTTGAAACTCCAATGCCAATCCAAGTCAAGCACTATTAAGCCGTGTAGAGTGGAGGTATATATACCTCCACTCTACACGGCGATAAAGGCTACTAGAGTTGACCCTCAGCGGCCTCCCTCTACGCGTTCACGTAAAGCTTCGCCCGCAGAATCGTATAAACCTTGATCAGCTCCGTAATCCCCATATCCAGCGACACCTGCGGCAGAAAGCCCGTCGCCTCGATCTTCGCGTTCGACACCACGTAGTCCCGCTTATCGGGATCCTGCCCGATCGCGGCCTCCGTGTAGTAGAACTCCGGAATCTGTTCCTTGATCTTGGCGCACAGCTCCAGCTTCGAAATATTGGCGTCGCTCAACCCGACGTTATACGGCTGCCCCTGCATCGCCTCAAAATTGCGGATCGCATGCAGAAACGCGCGCGCCACGTCGCGGATATGAATATAGTTCCGCTTGAAGTGGCCTTCGAAGATCACCAGGAAGCGGTCGGTCATCGCCCGGTAAACGAAGTCGTTCACCAGCAGATCCAACCGCGGCCGCGGCGATCCGCCGAACACCGTCGCCAGCCGCAGCGAAATGGAATTGCCCGCATCCAGGATGGCCCGTTCGGCATCCACCTTCGTCGTCCCATACAGCGAAATCGGCTTCAGGGGCGATTCTTCGGTGCACTCCACGCCCTTCTGCCCAATGCCGTAGCCGCTGTTGGTGCACGGCGAAACAATGCGCTGGTCCTTCGACCGCAACTCCAGCAGCATGCGGATCGAGTCCAGGTTGATACTGGTGGTGGCAATCGGATCCGCCTTGCACGCTGGGGCACCGACAATCGCCGCCAGCGGAATAATGTAATCCGCTCCGGCAATGGCATCCTTCAGCGCGGCCTTGTCCCGCACGTCGCCGCGAATGATCCGGAAGTTCGGGTCAAAGCAGTTGTCCAGCAGGCCGGTCTGGTTAAAGATAAAGCTGTCGAGAACCGTAACGCGAAAACCTTCGCGCAGCAGGGTGGGAACGAGGACGGAGCCGAGATAGCCGGCGCCGCCGGTAACAGTTACGTGAGTCACGAAGATCCTTCATTATAGCGGGCAAGGGACGCAGCGGCATATACGTGCGTGGCCCCGCATGCCAGCCCCGCCAGCCGCTCTTCCACCTTCGCGCCATAGCCGGTGCGCACCAGCACCGCCCTCTGCAACCCCGCGGCAATCGCCGCCTCGATATCGCTGATCTGATCGCCCACCAGCCAGGAGCGCCGCAGGTCCAGGTTCAGCGCCGCCGCGGCCTCCAGCAGCATGCCCGGACCCGGCTTGCGATGCCCATGCACCACGTTCAACGGCGCCAGCCCGTCGGGATGATAGCCGCACGCCCACGTCCCATCCAGCCACGCGCCCTCGCGCTGCAGTTGCTGTTCGATATAGGCCTGCACGGCCAGGAAATCCGGCCAGCCGTAATAGCCGCGTCCCACACCGGCCTGGTTCGTCACCAGCACCACCGGGACGCCCGCTTCATTCCAGCCGCGGATGGTCTCGATAACGCCAGGTAGAATGCGCACGTCCTCCACCCGGTGCAGGTAGTTCACCTCTTCCACAACCACGCCGTCGCGATCCAGGAATACCGCTGGTGTAGGCTCGGACCACCGCGGCCGCCGGTAAAGGGCGCGCAGTCCCGGATCCGGCCTGTCACCGCCGGCCCGGCTACTTCCCGCCACCGGCCGCCACCTGAACATCTGTCCTGCTGAAGTCGTTCCCTTTGAACAGCAATGGTTCGCCCAGCGCCTTCGCGAGGGCGTAGGCAAAGCAGTCTCCGAAGTTCAATGCTGCTTTGTGCCGTCCTTTGCCGAAATCGTAGGCCTGGCGGGCCAGCGTGCCCTGCTGAAGAGTGACCGGTTCCTCCACCACCCCGGTAGCATGCAGCAAAGCTTCGGCCCCCCAAATCAGCCGCAGAAACACCTCAGCCTCCGGTTTCCCAAACAGGATCGCGACCAGGGCCGATGTGTCCAGAATCATTTCGGAAGTCCGTTTCCGTCATACAGCAGCTCGCCATGTGGCACGTACGGACGCTTCACCGCGCGAGAAGCCCGCCGCGCGATCGCCAGCAGATCTTCCAGGCTGGCCTTGGCCTTCTTTTTCTCCAGCCTTGCGTGACGTTCCTTTAGAGAGTCAATGACTACTTTGGTCAGACTGTCACCGGTTTTCCGTGCAATGGCTTGCGCCAGCCGGTGCGCTTCCGGGTCTTTCACATTGAGTCCCATAAGCCGGTAGTCATCCTTTCTAGAAAAGATGCCACCCATTCTACCGCCCGCACCTGCCCTGCACCTGGTTCGCCCCTTGTACCCCAGCAGCTTTCGCCTGCTAGAACGGCCATTCCGACAAAGTGTAAGATTAAACATCTATTGATTGCTAACGTGCCATGGGTCCAGCCGAATTCATCTATACCGTTCTACTGAAGCCACGCCCCCTACGAATTCTGGCGAATGCTGTCCTCCGTTCCATCATTCCCAGGCAAGTGACTCGTCACGGTGCTCGGTTGGCGTTGAACCCGAATGACCCCGTCGTTTCCGGCGCGCTGACGCTGAACGTTTACGAGCGCCCCGAAACGGAGTTCTTTCGAAAGGTCTGCCGCCCCGGCCTTACCGTCCTCGATGTGGGCGCCAACCTCGGCTACTACACGGCTTTGGCGCAGTCGATTCTGAACGGTGCGGGCCGCATTCTGGCACTCGAGCCGGACCCGGAAAACTTTCGTTTCCTGAAAGCGACCATGAGTCTGAACCCGCACCCGGAGATCGTTACCTGCTATCCGGCGGCAGCTTCGGACCAGGAGGGCCGGTTGAGGCTGCATACCTCCGCCGACAACCGCGGGGATAACCGGATGTACGCCAACGAACTCGCCAACGGGTTTGTGGAAGTGGATGTAACCACCGTGGACCGGCTGGTGGCACAGGCAGGGCACCCGGTCATTGATCTTGTGAAGATCGACGTACAGGGCTACGAATTTTCCGTCGTTACCGGCATGCGCCAAACCATCGCTGCCTCCCCGCGGATGCTCCTGTTCTCCGAATTCTGGCCGCACGGTCTGTCGAGCGCCGGCGCCAGCGGAGAAAAGTATCTCGACCTGCTCGTCAGCCTGGGCTTCAAAATCTATGAACTCGGCAACCTGCTTCAACCGGTCAATGACCATCGGGATCTGGTGAGCCGCTATCCGGGCAGAGCTTATACGAATCTGGTCGCGGTCAGAGGAACGCTGGCCGATTGGGGTTTGGGCAGCTGACCTGACCTGCCGGGCCTGATTCTCGCTATAGCTAAGCTAGGAACGCCGGTACCTGCCCCGCGCCTGGTTCCACCGTATCTGCAGCAAGTCCCCAAAGGACTTCGCTCCGTGCAGCATGCTCACCTTGGTCCCCTGCACATCGTTCCAGCGCACCGGCACCTCCACCACCTTGTACCCCAGCAGCTTGGCGATCATCAGGTCCTCCACATCGAAACTGAAGCCATCCAGCAGCTGCCGCTTAAAGATCTCCCGCGCCGCGTCGCGCCGGTACAGCTTGAAGCCGCACTGCGTGTCGGCAAACGGCAAACCGGTGGACATCCGCATTACCAGATTGAAGAAGCGTCCCATGTATTCACGAAATGCCGGCTGATGGACACCCACAAGCGACCGGTCCAAAGCCCGCGACCCGATCGCCACCGCCGCCCCCTGCTTCTCCGCGGCGCCGGCCAGCTTCGTCCACTCCTCAATCGGCGCCGAAAGATCCGCATCGCTGAACAGCACCCATTCCCCGCGCGCCTCCAGCATGCCGTGCCGTACCGAATACCCTTTGCCGCGATTTCCCGGGTTGTTCAACAGCCGGTACCGCGGATGCGTGCGGGCATACTCCTCCACCAGCGCCGCCGTGCCGTCCCGCGACCCATCGTTCACAATCAGGATTTCCAAAAATGAAAAGGATTCCTGCCCCAGGAAGGAATCCAGCACCGCCAGCGTGGCCGGCAGCCGGCGCTCTTCGTTGTACGCCGGAATCACAATACTCAGCGAATGGATCAATAGGCCATCATAAACCGTGGCGTATAGGTTGCCGTTAGTCTACCCTGCGCGCTTGGCCAGCAGCCGCTTGCGAACCTCCAGCCAAACCGGGCCACCCACCGCCTTCAGCACCTTCTTGGCATCCCACAACAGCCGCTGCCGCAGATGCGGCCACAGGTCGCCGGCCGCCAGCGCGGCGGCATGCTCGCGCGGGGTGGCCCGCTGGATGGAGAAGCGCCCGAACAGCCGGCAGCCCTCGCGGTCTTCCACCCGCCGCACCGGCTCTGACGTAAACAGGTCGCGAATGCCGGCTCTGGCCGCCGCCCGTACCACGTTATCGCCATAAAAGCCGCCCGGAATGGAGGCCGTCGTCACCGGCTCGCCCAGAATCTGCTCCAGAATCCGCACGCTCTCGCTCCATTCGCGGTCGAGCTCCGCCTCGCTCAGCGTGTGGATGCGGAACGGATGCGAGCACGAATGGCTGCCCACGATATGGCCCCGCGCCCGCAACTGGCGCAGTTCGGCCGGCGTTAGAAAGCCTGGCTTGCCGATGTAGTCCGTGGTGATGAAGAAATGGCCGCGCCAGCCGCGCTGTTCCAGCATCCCGGCAATGGGGGCAATCGCGCTGGCGCCGCCGTCATCGAACGTAATCATCAGCGCATCGTCGGCCGCCTGGCTCACCAGCATCATCTTCCGCCGCGCCGCCTGCCCAATCCGCTGCAGGTGCTGCCCGAACTCGTCTTCATCCAGCTTGTAGATATTGGCGTCCGGCGATTGGAAGCCGCTCGCGGTAAACTGCCCGGCCCGCACCACATCGTGATACAGCAGCACCGTCGCCTTCATGCCGGCCTCCGGGAAGCCGCAGCCGCTGCTCGCTTCCAGCCCAGATACCGCGTCAGCCTCGGCTGTCCCCAGGCTGCCGACGGCCGCCCGCGCGTGTCGATCGTCTTTGCCGTGCCCGCGAAGATCTCCTGGAACTTCGCCGCCAGCGCGTCCAGGTTATCGAAAACTACCCGGTCCTGGATGCGGATATGCGACTCGCGCTGCTCATCATAGGCATAGCGGTAGTAGCCATACACCGGCCCGGTGTCCACGCCTGCGTCGATCTTCAACAGTGTCATGCCCACGTTATTCAGGTCGCGATTGGCCAGCGCCCAGAAACAGCCATGCGCATTGCGGTACTCCGGACAAATGCCCGGATGCATCACAAACGTCCCGGTCCGTGCCTGCGTAAAGATCCGTTTGCTCAGAATCACCTTGCACCGTGCCAGGATCATGTCCGGCGCCAGTTCGCGCAGGAACCGCTCGCATTCGGCCGAGTTCGGGCTCGGCGTCTCCAATATCCGCACGCCCGCCGGCAACGCCGGGTAGCGCTGCTCCAATTCCCGCAACAGCCCGGCCTCTAATGCCCGGTCCTCCGCAGCCAGCCGCAGCCGGTAATAGAGGCGGAACAGCACCACGTCCAGAAAGCCTAGCCAGCCGGCCCGCTTCACTTCGCGCCGTACGCGCTTCCACAGCTGGCTGGAAGGCTCGCGCAGCACCACAATGCCGGCCAGTTGTGTAAAGGACGCCAGCCAGCGCGGCAAAGCGTGGCGGTTGAGCAATTCGCTGTCATGGCAGATCAGCACGGTACGGGGACAAGCGGTGGGATCCAACACTGCCATTGTACTGGTCAGAAGCCTATGGGACGGCTGACGCTGTTCTCAAAGCGCGCAAAATCATTGCTGATGGCCATGGCCAGTGCCAGCAGCTTCTCTAGCCCTTCGTGCGGATTGCCAAACTCCACCACAATGCGCCCAGGCTCCAGCCGCACGCCCTCCGGCAGGTCCTGCAACTCCCGGTTGATCACTTCCACCGGAGCCTCCACCAGCAACTGCGGCGAGGCAACGCGCTCGCGCCGCAACTGGTCGATCAGCCCCGCCAGCTTCCTTCGCCGCTGGATCTCATGGAAGGCCTCGTCACCCTCGGCAATGCGCTGCAGCCGCGCAATCAGCGCATCGCGATCCGCCAGCCCGTTGCTGCCCACACGGTCGGTGATGCAGGGGGCCATGATCTGCTGCGCCCGCCGCCGGCTGACGCCCAAGAGAAACTCGATGGTCGCGCGGTCGACGTACGGCCGCGGGTGTTCCCGCAGCGACGCGAGAATCGAAGGTAACCTTCGGTACCAGGTAGGTTTGGCCGGCATCCTGAGTTCCATTATCGCGGCCCACCCTCCCGTCCGGCCGTATCGGCCCTTCGTCCTGGCCGGACTAAGGTAACCAACTGGCGGATTTACTACGGTCGGAATGCGATAATAAGTCGTGTTTTCAGTGAGAAACGTCAGTGTGTTTGGACTAGGCTACGTCGGCTCGGTCACTGCCGCCTGCCTGGCCGAGCTTGGCCACCGCGTCATCGGTGTGGATCGCGACCAGGGCAAGATTGAAAGCATCCGCAAGAGCCATGCCCCGTTCTTTGAACCCGGCCTGGAAGATCTGATCTCGGCCAACGTTGCCGCCGGCCGCCTCTCGGCTACCGATTCGGCCGCAGAAGCCGTGGCCGATGCCGATATCTGCCTGCTGTGCGTCGGCACGCCTTCAGAACGCAACGGCAATCTCGGCCTGGACCAGCTGCGCCGCGTCACCGAAGACATCCGTGCCGCCTTTGCCGCCCGCACCACCAAAAAGAAGCTGATCATTGCGGTGCGCAGCACCGTCTTTCCCGGCACCTGCGAGCAGGTGGTGGCTCCGCTGCTGGAAGGCCTCGAGGGCATCTCCATCGTCTCCAACCCAGAGTTCCTGCGCGAAGGCTCGGCTGTGGTCGATTTCCGCGAGCCCACGCTGGTGGTCGTCGGCGGCAATGATCCGGAATCGGTGGCCATGGTGGCCGAACTCTATGAGCCGCTCGGGGTCAACGCCTGCCAGGTGTCGCTGCGGACCGCCGAAATGATCAAGTACGCCTGCAACGCCTTCCACGCCGTGAAGATCTCGTTTGCCAACGAAATCGGCGCGTTGTGTGAGCCGCTGGGCATCGATGCGGCTGAAGTGATGAGCACGCTCTGCGTCGACACACGGCTGAATATCTCCACCGCCTACCTCAAGCCCGGCTTTGCCTTCGGCGGCTCCTGCCTGCCCAAGGATCTGCGCGCATTGGCCTATCGCGCCAACCGCCTGGATCTCAAGCTGCCGCTGCTTGAATCGGCCATGCCCAGCAATCACGAACACCTGCGCCGCGCCATCGACAAGGTGCAGAACCTGACTTGCGCGCGGATTGGCGTCATCGGCCTGGCGTTCAAGGAAAATACCGACGACCTGCGCGAAAGCCCCGTCATTACCCTGCTTGAACACCTCATCGGCAAAGGGCGCGACGTCCGTGTCTACGACCCGCACATCAAGCTCGATGCCATCTACGGCACCAACCGCTCTTTCGTCCTCAACGCCATCCCCCATATCGGGCGGCTGATGGAAGCGAGCGTCGATGATCTGCTGGGCTGGGCCGAGGCCGTTGTCGTGGCTCAGAAGCCCTCCTCCACGCTTGCCGCCCGCATCCAGTCTTCCGGTCTCCCCGTCATCGACCTGGTGGGTTACCGCGCCTCTTTCGCGACGGCATGAAGATCCTTTGGGTCAAGACCGATTACCTGCATCCAACCGACCGTGGCGGGCAGATCCGGACGCTCGAAATGCTCAAGCGCCTGCATGCCCGCCATGCGGTGGACTACCTCACCCTGGCCGACCCAAACAACACCGAAGGACCGGTCCGCGCCCATGAGTATTGCCGCCGGCACTTCGCCGTGCCCCACCAGTTAGCCGACAAACGCTCGCTTGCCTTTGCCGCCGACCTCTGGCGCGGCCTGGTCACCGAACTGCCCGTCTCGATCGGCCGCTGGAAGTCCGAAGCCATGCGCCGGAAGGCCCGTGAACTGGATGCCGCCGAGCGCTACGATGCCATCGTCTGCGACTTCCTGATGCCCGTCGCCAGCCTGGACGACTGGCCGCGCCTGGTGCTGTTCCAGCACAACGTTGAAGCGCTGCTTTGGGAACGCCATGTGGAACGCGCCGCCACGCCGCTCCATCGTTGGTATTTGCGCAACCAGGCCACCAAGATGGCGGCACTCGAACAGCGCGCCAGCCGCGAGTTCGGCCGCGTGATCTGTGTCAGCGAGCAGGACGCCGCGCTCACCCGCGACCGCTACGGCCGCCAGGACGCCGCCTGGGTGCCCACCGGCGTCGATACCGATTACTTCACCGCCCCCGCCGCTCCGCCCAAGCCCGTGGCCGAACTCATCTTCCTCGGCTCCATGGACTGGATGCCGAATGTGGAAGGTGCCGCCTGGATGGCTGCCGACATCCTGCCCCTGATCTGGGCCAAGCGCCCCGAAACCACCATCGCGCTGGTGGGCCGCCGTCCCGATCCGAAATTGCAGGCCCTGGCCCAGGACCAGCGCATTAAGGTAAGTGGCACGGTGGACGATGTGCGCCCGTGGCTGTGGGGCTCCGCGGTCTCGATCGTGCCGCTACGCATCGGCGGCGGCACGCGCCTCAAGATCTACGAAGCCATGGCCGCCGGCGTGGCGACGGTGTCCACCACCATCGGCGCCGAGGGCCTGGACGTCCGGCACGAAGACAACATCCTGCTGGCCGACTCCGCCGAAGCCTTTGCCAATGCCTGCCTGCGCCTGCTCGACCAGCCCGCCGAACGCGAGCGCATCGCCGCCACGGCGCTGGCCGAAGTGCGCGCCAAACATGGCTGGGAGGCTGTTACCCGGCGTTTTGAAGAGCTGCTGGTGATTGCCGGCCGTCGATAAGTAAGGCATCCATGAGTCGCCGCGTGTTCCTCTACATGGACGATGTGCCGCGGAAAACCGGCAGCGGCGCCCACCTGCGTTTCTATTCGAATGTGCAGGCCTGGCTGGACCTCGGCTACCAGGCGGAGATTGTCCATGTCTGCGGACCGGAGTCGCCCGCCGTTCCCCTGCCGCCCGAATGGCCCGGCGTCACCCTTACCCGTATCGAAGCTGGGCCAGAAGCGCAGGACCGGGGGTTGCCCGCGCGCCTGCTCTACCGCGCCGGATGGCCGCTGGCGCCCGCCCTGCGCTACTACTTCTTCAAGCATGCGGCCGTGCTCCAGGCGGCCCGCCAACGCCACCGCCAGGATCCCGCCGCGCTGCACCAGTTCGAAGGCGATTCAATGGCAAACGTCATTGCTGACGCCGGTCTCGGGAAGCTTGCTATCTGGAGCCATCACGACATCGCCTCGGCCGCCATCGCTTCCATGATCCGCATCCGCTGCGAGCAGGAAAAGCGTTCCCTGTCGCGGGCGGAACAGCGCGAGATTCACTTTTTGCGCCGCTATGAACAGCGCGTCTCGGCCCGCTGCCCATTGGTGCTCTGCATCTCCGAAGAGGATCGCGACCAGTTGCGGGCACAGGGCTGGCAACAGGCCGAACTGCTGCCGATGAGCATCCCTGAGGAGCAGCAGGTCTGGCAGCCGCATCTGCCCATGCTGGCCGTCACCGAACAGGCGCCGCTACGCCTGTTGCATTTGGGAAAGCTCGGCCATCTGTCCAGCTACCGTTCGCTCGAGTTCCTGCTGTCGCGCGTGTTGCCGCTGCTGTCCATCAGCGAGCGCGACCTGATCCGTTTGTCGGTGGTGGGCGGCTACGAAGCCGAAGAGCCGCGCGCGGCCCATATCCTCAGCCTGGCGAAACACTTTCCCCGCACCGTGGAACTGCTGGGCTTTGTGCCGGACCTCGACCCGCTCTATCGCGATTGCCACCTGCAGGTGGTCACCTCCACCGATGCTTCCGGGTTGCGCACGCGCATTGTCGAGTCCTTTGCCCGCGGGCTCCCGGTACTGAGCACCGTACAGGCTGCCAAAGGCGTCGCCGGCCTGGAACCTGGCCGTAACATCCTGTTGGCCGACGACGCGCCGGGCGTGGCGGCACTGCTGCGCCAGGTATTAGCCGATCCGGCGCGATTGGGCGCTGTCGCCGCCAAGGCCCGCGAGGCCTATATGGCCTTCCATAGCCGGGCTGTTGTCGCCCGCACGTTGGAAGGCCTGCTCGCCCGCCTGGCTTAGCCCGCGGCAGGACGCGCTCCGTTGAGGACGCCGTTACAGGCGATTTCGCGCAGAGCCGCAGCGGACGCAGAGAAAACAAGGCCCAGACAACAGGGCGAAGTGCCCGTGGGCGTTTCATGCCCCCTGCCGTCGCGGCTCGGTAAGCTGTGCCTTGCCGCGGGCGGGCTAGCTAGCCTTCTTCTGCAGCGCGTTGCGGATCATGAAGAACTCCGCGACGTTGTCCATGGTCACCAGGCCGCGGAAGCGCCCGCCATCGTAGACCGGCACGGTGCGGCACTCCTCCTGGCTCAGCTTCTGGAGCACGCCTTCCAGCATCTCGTGCGGCGTGGTGGTGGTGCAGTTGGTACGCATCACCGCGGTCACCGGGTACTCGGCGCCGTGATGGCTGAGGCCCGCCAGCAGGTCGGCACGCGTCAGCATCCCTTCGATGTCGCCCGCCTCATTCACAACGGGGAAGTCCTGCTGGTGGCCCTGCAGCACCAGCCGTACGGCATCGCCCAGCGTGCTGGTGGTGGACAGTGTGCGGAAGTCCGTGATCATCGCGGCCTGCACCGGAGTGCCGGCAAACGCGACGCGCATCTGCGTGGCGGCCGCTTCTTCGGCCGCGCCGATCCAGACAAACAGCGCGATGAAGACCAGGAACGGGTTGAAGAACAGGCCCGCAAAGCCGAACAGGAAGGCAAAGCCCTGACCCAATCCGGCGGCAATCTGCGTCGCCCGCAGATAGGGCATGCGCGTTGCGAGCAAGGCCCGCAGAATGCGCCCGCCATCCATCGGGAAGGCCGGGATCAGGTTGAACAGCACCAGCCAGATATTGGCAATCAGCAGGCGTTGCAGCAGGGAGCCGCGCTCCATGCCGACCTGCTCCATGGGCTGCCACAGATGACCCAGGCTCAGCACGCCGATCAGCAGCGCCGCGATGACGACGTTCACCAGCGGCCCGGCCGCGGCCACCGCCAGCTCCTGCTTCGGATCATCGGGCATGCGTTCCAGGCGCGCCACGCCGCCAATCGGCAGCAGCGTGATGTCGCGTGTGGGAATACCGTAACGCCGCGCCGTCAGCGCATGGCCCAGTTCATGCAGCACTACGCAGCCGAACAGCGCCAGGATAAAGACGATGCTTTCGGCCATCTCGCCCACATCGCGGCTGGCAAACCAGCTGGTTGCCGCTACCCAGGCAATCAACAACGCGAACGTCGCGTGCATATAAAGGTCGATGCCCGCCAGCTTTCCAATCTTCCACGACCATCCCATGATTGCGTTACTCCTGTTCCAAGGCTTCGCCATTTAGTTCCGGCGCTTTCGGATAGAGCAGGGAAAGGGCCACTGTTCCACCGATCAGAACCCCGATAATTGCCAGTGACCAGACAATCGGGAATTTGCCGCCAAACAACTGATCCAGCCACACCATCTTCAGACCCACGAAAATGAGCACCGCGGCCAGGCCGTAGTGCAGCAGATGAAAGCGTTCCACCACGCCCGCCAGCACGAAATACAGCGATCGCAGGCCGAGGATGGCGAAGACGTTCGACGTATAGACAATCAGCGGTTCACTGGTGAGGGCAAAGATCGCCGGTACTGAGTCGATAGCAAAGATGAGGTCGCTGGTTTCAAGAAACACCAGCACCAGCGCCAGCGGGGTGGCATACCACCGTCCTTCCCGCTTGAGAAAAAACTTCGCTCCTTCCGGGCGGTCTGTGATGGGGAAGACGCGCCGGAACAGCTTCACTACGGGGTTCTTCTCCGGATCGACAGTCTCATTGGTGCCGATCATCATGCGCAGGCCGGTGACGATGAGGAACGCTCCGAACAGCAGCAGGATCCAGTGAAACTGCAGCAGCCAGGTGCCAAGGGCAATGAAGATGGCGCGGAACACCAGCGCCCCGAGCACGCCATAGAAGAGGATCCGGTGCTGAAACTCCTGCGGTACCCGGAAGTAGCGGAACACCAGGACGAAGATGAAGATGTTGTCAACCGACAACGACTTCTCGACTACGTAGCCGGCCAGGAACTCCAGGGAAACCTCGCGGGCCTGGTTATGGCCGAAGCGGTCGAGCGAGAAGTAATAGAGGAACAGGTTGAACAGCAGCGCCAGGCCGATCCAGACGACGCTCCAGGTGCCGGCCTCTTTCAGGCTGACGGCATGGGCTTTGCGGTGGAACACGCCGAGATCCAGCAGCAACAGCAGCAGGACAAATAGCGTGAAGGCTCCGTAAAACCACCAGTATTCAGCAAAGGGAAATAGCGGCATCGTCAAAAGTCGGCGCAAGCGGCCTTCCATTGAGACGCGGCCGCAACGGCCTGGGACTCGCAGCTAATTCAAAACCGACACTTCGGTTTTAACTTGGAGTGCGCTTGGGATTGGGAACGGAAGGTAGGGAGAGGAGGGAAGGGAATCAGGAAAAATTGGCGCGGCGGGTTGCGTGTTGTCTCTCTGCGTGCGGAGGCCGCCGCGCCCTCTTTCTGACTCTGCACCATAGAGGAAAACGAGTCGGGCGTTGTTGCGGAACTCTTACTTTCTTGCAAGATAAAATGTGCGATGTCGCCCAATATCGCCGCTCATGCCCAGATCGCTACTGGCATCGTAGCAGGCGGCATTACGAAACCCCACCTTTTCGAGGTCATCCATAACGTGGCTGTGCTCATGCAGCTTCTGCCGGAGTGTGTAATCGGTTCGTACCCAGGCGCCGTTCTGGTGGGCGAACTGGGTGATGTCGCAGGTAGCGACGCCGCGGCGTGTGTCAAACTCGCCGCGGGCGATGCTGACCGCCTGTTCGGTGATGACGCTGGATAAGTTCGACCACAGGTCGCGGTAGGCTTCTTCACGATTCACATCGAAGGCGAAGTAGCCGCCAGGCTTGAGCGCCGCGTATACATTCCGAAAGACCTTCTGCAGGTCGCGGCGGGTCATGACATGGTTCAGGCTGTCGAAGGTGCTGATGACGCCGTCGAAGGGCTCGGGGAAGGTGAAGTCGCGGGCATCGGCCAGATGAAACGGCACCTGCGGCGCGGCCTGTCGGGCGAAGTGCAGCATTTGTTCGCTGCCGTCCAGGCCCACCACCTGATAGCCGCGCTTGTGTAGGGTGCGGGCAATGCGTCCATCGCCGCAACACAGGTCCAGCACACGGGCGCCTTTGGGCAGCAGGCGCAGGATCAGGCGCTCCAGCATGGGCAGAATCTGGGTATGGAACTCGCCGCCCCAATAATGGGCGTAGAGCCAGGCAAAGGCATCGTAGTCGCAGAAGCGTTTTACTTCGGCCATAGTTGGAGGCGCATGGTTTGGTAGGGAGATGCGCCCCATTGCGATTTGTAGGGCTCATCGCCGCGCAGGAAGTCGAATCGGCGCATGCCCTCCATCATCGCGCGTTCCAGCCCCCAGCCCAGCAGCAGGGTGCCGGGGCTGTATCGGGCCCATTGCGGATGGAAGCCGCAGGCATAGCCGTAGGCGGTGTCGCCATCGAGCAGCAGATAGTTCACACCCGCCACCTGGCCGTTCACCAGCAGGGCATTCATGCGCACACGGCTGCCCAGGCGGCAGGCGGCATCGAGGTGGAACCGCTGCAGGTCATGGCCGGAGAACATACCCGCGGTGCCGTCCTTCTGCTGCCAGCGCGTGCCGTGCAGGGCAAACAGCGCGTGCATACCCTCCGGGACCGGCAAGCGGAGGAATTCGACGGTTGCGGCCTGTTCCAGTTGGCGGCGGTAGCGGTCGAGGTTGCGGCGCAGCCCATGGGGCAACGCGGCATGGTAGTCCTGCCAGCTGTCGCCGAGGCAGATGGCGCGGCCTGGATACTGCGGCACGGCCGGGTTGGCGGCGAGCGCCAGCATGGCGGCGTCACTGGGGATGTCCTGGAGGTCGCAGAGGTCCCAGCCGCCGTGTTGATCAAGCGCCTGCCAGAGACACCCGAGGGCCTCGCGCTCTACGCCCGGGCGCACCAGGCACAACTGCCGGTCCGACACGCCGTTACCGACAAAGGTCACCTGCCGGCGGCCCTCCCAGAGATGCAAAAAGAACAGCCCCATGGTCTGGAGCTGTTCTTCTTTCCAAACGGTAATTGCCAACAGTTCACCGCTGCCGAAGACCGGCCACCACGCGCCCATCCATTCCGGCGACTGAAACGGTGTGGCCCGCGGGTCGGCCTGCCAGAGCGAGCGCCAATCGGCTTCCATCGCTTCCAGTTGGCGCCATTCCTTTAGAACCAACGCCCGCAAGCGAAAGCCTCCCGGTTACTTGCGTCCCGGCTGCTTGCCTGGAGTGCGAGGGCCGGCCGGCACCGCCTCATCCTCGTTGATCTCTTCCTCTTCTTCCTCATCTTCCATCGTGAGATCTTCGTCGTCCTCTTCGTCGATGGACTCTTCGTCTTCTTCTTCCTCCTCGCCGGAGGCGTTCTGCAACAGTTGATCGCAAATGGCCGTGAGCCGCTGTTCGGCCTCTTCTTCTTCGCGCAAGGTTTCGTCGATGAGGTCCTGCACTTCCTGGTCCCCCAGTAGCTCGGCCATCGCCTGCAGACTGCGATAGGCGGTGATCTCGTAGGTTTCCACCTTGCGGGCGGCTCCGGCAATGGCGAGATCTCTGAGGTCGCCTTCCATCTCGGCGCCCATGATCTCCTCGCCCTCTTCCACCAGCCCCTTCATGCCGGCGCAGGGCTTGGCTTTCGGCTTCACTTCGATGAGTTCGAAGATCTGTTCTAGGCGCTGGATCTGCTGGTTGGTCACCTGCAGATGTTCTTCAAACAGTCCGCGCAACTCTTCGGTTTCGGCCTTTTTGGCCATTTTCGGCAGCGCCTTGGTCAGCCGCTTTTCGGCATCGTAGATATCCTTCAGCTCATGCTCAAACAGCGCATCCAGTGTCGTGATCTCCATGGTGTCGGCTCCTGCTTATAGATCGGATTCGCGGGAAACTGTTGCCTTGCCGGAGCCGGAAAACTGCGTGGTTGGCGCGGTGCCGGTGGTGGTAGTCATGTCTGTATCGGCATAGGGCTGGCTACCGTCGGCCATGTCGGGCCAGTTGTTGCGGTCAAAGCCCGGGGCGTTGCGCGGCGGTTGTTGTCGCTATCGACAGCCAGCTTGCTCCAGGGCACGGCGAAGAGCTTGTCGCCGATGCCGAGGAATCCGCCGAAGGCGAGTACGACGTAGCCGATGCGGCCGGTTTCGAGCTCGATCATGATCTCTTCCACGTTGCCCAGCTTCTCGCCGGCGCGGTTGTAGATAGCTTCCCGGCCCAGTTCGGCGGCACTGCGCAGCCGTTGGGGCTTGCCGCCACTGAGGCCCGAATACAAAGGTTTACTTAAGGAATCCGCTCGATCTGGCGATGTAGGCTCTCCTTTTGCGATATAACAGAGCGAATCGACCTCCGGGCCGCGCTTCAGGATAAGAGCAGTCTCGCGGTGGAAACGTTTATCGGGATGGACGTTCCCTGTGAAGCTGTACACGTTTGCCTTGCTCGCCTTCGCTCTCCGCTGCGCTGCGCAAACTCCACCGCCCACTGGCGTGGCCATCTTCATGGAGTTCGATAATCAACCTTCGGCGCGGGCGCTAACCCGCATGCAAGAGGAAACCGGCTCGCTGCTGGCGCCGGCCGGCGTTATTGCTTCGTTCCATGCATTGCCGCTTCGCACCCCATTGACGCGGTCGCACGCGAACGTCATGCTGATTCGCTTCAAAGGCGCATGCGATATAGGGGGCGTGGAAGCGCAGCCGGACGACATGGCACCGTTCGGTCCGTCAACGCTGCGACTGGCGGCCACGCGCACCCGGGGTTCTGCGGTTCTGCCGTTTGCGGAAGTAGAGTGCGATGCTGTGCGGCTGATCGCCAACAGCGTACCGGTGCGGGACCGGGCGCAGGCGATGGGCCAGGCGCTGGGGCGGGTGGTGGCGCATGAGCTGTATCATCTGCTGTGGCAGAGGCAGCATCATGCCGACGAAGGCCTGGCCAAGGCGGTACTGAGTTGGAAGGAGCTGTTGCACGCGACGTTCGACCTGGAGAGTCTCTCGGCAAAGGCTGCGGCGCCATAGTCACGCCGGAGGGCTTGGGTTCGGACGTGCACTTTTTCTGTTTTTCCGGGGCCGGATCTCCCGGGCGGTGTGGCAGGGCAGACGGACCCCGCCCACCAATGAGTAAAGCATGGCGGCTGGCAGGAAGCGGGGGCGGGTGGGGATAAGAGACTGATAAAAGGGAAGTTATAAAGGTGCTGTGGATGTGAATGGGAGCGGCCCGGCCAATAAAGAGGGCCGCGGCTTTCACCGCGACCCTTCTTTTGGCTTGCCGCTCCCGGGGAGTTTTCCTTTAGAACAGCAAGCGACCCGCAACCTGGAACGTCCGACCGCCCATACCGTTGAAGGTACGGAACGATTGTCCGAAGCCCGGCGAGAACAGGTTCGACACCGGGTTTACCAGGTTGGTGGAGTTCGTGAGGTTATAGGCTTCGCCGCGGAACTCGAGCTTCACGTTGTCGCGAATGGCGAAGTTCCGGAACAGCGAGAGGTTATAGGTGAACATATCGGGCCCGCTGAAGCTGTTGCGGCCCAGCGATCCGAACTGCCCGGCGGCGGCCGGGGAGAAGTTGGACGGATCGAACGAAGACGCGCCGTTCAGGCTGCCGGTACCGGTGAAGTTCGCCGGAATGCCGGCGATGCCGGGGCAGTTGCAGAACAGCGGATCGGCCGTGACGTAGTAGGGGGTGCCGGTAGCCCAACGCAGAAGGCCATTCAGTTCCCAGTTACCGAGGATCTGGGCGGCGGCGCCGGTGTTGGCATAAGGAGAGCCCGCGCCGAAAGGAAGGTTCCAGACGTGGCTGACGGCCAGGATGTGGCGCCGGTCATAGTCGGAACGGGCATAGTTGGCGTTGCGGTCAAACGGGTTCACCAGATCGCTGCCGGTATCCATGGCGCGCGACCAGGTATAGGAACCGGCAAACGCCAGGCCGGAGGCCATGCGCTTGGTGAGGTTCACCTGCAGGGAGTTGTAGTTGTT
>JAEUQF010000308.1 GCA_016789745.1 Bryobacterales bacterium | reverse complement strand
GCGCCCGCGACCTGCTGGTGCAGTTCGCCTGGCAGCGCGAGGGCCCGCGCTACGTCGGCAAAGTCGCCGCCCGCCCGTTCCACTTCAACTGGCCTAAGATCGCCCCGCTCGATTTCGACGTCGACGTCGATCTCGCGATGGAGAAAGAAGGGCTCCGCTTTGACCGCGTCGTCGCCACTCGGGGCAAGTCCGAGATCCAGGCTTCCGGCCGCATGTACGATTACCGGGCCCCGCGGTTCCACATGGATGTCAGCGGCAACTTCGCCATGGCCGAATGGGTGAAGGAGACGAAGCTGCCGCTCAGTCCCGAAGGCAGTGCGGCAGCCAAGGCGGTGTTCACCTACGCCAACGGCATCTACGATCTCAAAGGAACGGTGAACGGCCGCCGCCTCGCCGTCCGCCAGGGCGCCTGGACCGTCGCTCCCATCGATGCTGACACCCAGTTCCACCTCGTCCCTGACTTGGTCACCTTCACCAACCTCAATGCCCGCGCCCTCGGCGGCACCTACCGCGGCTCCGGCGACATTCGCAACTGGAATCGCTATCACGTCACCGGCACCCTCAACGACGCCTCGCTCGAACAACTCTGGAATGTCGAAAGGGGCCGCCGCGAAATGGCCTGGTCGGCCTCCGTCACCGGGCCTGTCGAAGTCCAGGGCACTTTCACCGGCGCCGCTGATACTAACGTCAAGGCCGCCGTCTCCCTCGCGCCTGCCGGCGGCAAACTACCCATCGGGGGACTGGTGCGCGTGGAGTACGACCGCGGCCGCAATGCCATCTCCTTCGAGAATTCCTTCCTCAAAACCCCCGCCACCCGCGTCGATTTCCGCGGCCGCATGGGCGAAAACATCGACGTCGCGATGGAATCCAGCAATATCAACGACGCGCTCCCTGCCATCGCGCTCTTCGCCGACAACCCGCCCTCCAGCCTGCCGCTGCAACTGGAATCCGGCGGCCTCGCGCGCTTCAAAGGCAGCGTCGCCAATCTGCTCACCGCACCCCACGTACGCGGCCATGCCGACGTCACCAAGGCCGTCGTCGAAAATCGGGCCGTCGATCACGTCACCGCCGATGTAGAGGCCCAGGCCGGGCAACTCTCACTTACCACCATGACCGTGGAACAGGGCGCCGCCCGCCTCACCGGAGGCCTGCTGCTCGGGCTCGCGAATTGGCGGGCCACTTCTTCCAGCCCCGTCACCGCCAACCTCACCATCCGCCAAACGCCCATCGAGCGCCTGCTTGCCGAGAACGGCACCAAATCCACCGATATCAAAGGGCTGCTCTCCGGCACCGTCCAGGTGAAAGGCACCCTCGAGAACCCTGCGGGCAACGGGCAGGTTACCTTGACCGACGCGCTCATCGCCGGCGAACCCTTCCCGCGCATCACCGGCAGCGTGGACTACCGGCCTGACCTCATCACCGTATCCGATGCCGTCGCCGAGCACCGCGCCGGACGCATCCCTTTCCAGGCCCGTTACGCCCCCAACAAGGACGACTTCCAAAGCGGCAAGCTCACGTTGGAAGCCTCCACCGTTAACCTCGCCCTCGGCGCCATCGAAGCCGTTCGCAAAGAGCGCCCGGACCTCGCCGCCCGGATCCGCGCCAAACTCGCCGGAACCGCCACCCTCAGCAAAGGCACCCCGCTCATAGACGTCCTCAACGCCGAGATGGACATCAAGGCCATCACCGTGGGCAAGCGCGTTCTCGGCAACCTGGACCTTGCCGCCCGCACCCAGACCGGGCGCATCGAAGTCACCGCCGGCGGCGATTTCCTGGGCTCCTCCATCAACGGCAATGGCGAATGGCAGATGAGTGGCGATGCCGTCGGCCTGGGCACCCTCGAACTCGGCACGCTCACCCTCGCGCGTCTCAACGACGTGCTCCGCGCCTTCGGTGCCGAACGCGACATTCCGCTCGATGGCCGCTTCGACAGCGAAATCGTGTTCAGCGGCGCCCTTCGGCGCCCCAACACCCTCAGCGCCCGCGTAAACCTCTCGCAGGTGCTGTTGTATCCCAAGCGCGGAACGGCCGCCGCCGCCCCCGCGGTCCTGGACGACCTCAGCCTCAGTAACGATGGCCCGATCGTCGCCCAGTTCGACGCAAAGGGCCTGCAGATCCTCCAGGCCAGCCTCGTCGGTAAAGATACTAACCTCGCCATCAGCGGCACCCTCAGCCTCAACGCCCGCAATGCCTGGAACCTCTCCCTGCAGGGCGGCCTCAACCTTGGCATCTTTGAAAACTATCTCCCCGGCCTCAAAACCTCCGGCGCCGCGCAGGTCAACGCGCTGGTTCGAGGTACCCTGCAAAGTCCGCTCCTCGGCGGCCGCATGGAAATCAAGAACGCCGCCGTCACCCATCGCGACCTACCCAACTCCATCGACCGCGCCAACGGCCTCGTCGTCTTCGATCGCAACCGCGCCCTGCTTCAGGAACTCACCGCGCAGACCGGTGGCGGCGAACTCAAGCTGAACGGATTTGTGTCCTTCGGCGGGCTGGAACAGGCCACCTATCGCCTGAACGGACAACTCGACAGAGTCCGCATCCGCTACCCCGAAGGCGCCAGCACCACCGTCAACGCGAATCTTTCCCTCACCGGCACCTCCGATCAAAGCCTGCTCGCCGGCGTTGTTACCATCCTGCGCTCCGGCTTCTCCACCCGCACCGACTTCGGCAGCGTCCTGTTCGACAAGCAGCCCGTCCAGACCCCCACTTCCAGTCCGCTCCTCCGCGGCATGCAGTTCGACGTCCGCCTGGTGAACGCGCCCAGCCTGCAATTGGAAACCTCGCTCACCCAGGGCGTGCAGACCACCGTCGACCTGCGCCTCCGCGGCAGTCCCCTGAAGCCCGTTATCCTCGGGACGGTCTCAGTCACCCAGGGCGAACTCAACTTCTTCGGCACCACCTACACGATCACCCGCGGCACGGTGTCCTTCTTCAACGCCGCCCGCATTGAGCCCGTGCTCGATCTCGATCTGGAAACCCAGGTCCGCGCCGTCACGGTCAACATGAACATCTCCGGCTCGGTGGACAAGCCTAACATCACCTACCGCTCCGACCCGCCCCTGCAGACCTCCGACATCATTGCGCTGCTGGCGGTGGGCCGCACCCCTGTCAACTCCACCATCGCCCCACAGGCCAACATCGGCGGCTCCAGTAACGGCCTGTTCGCCGGCACCGACACGCTGCTCGGCCAGGCGCTGAGCGCGGGGGTCTCCGGGCGGCTTCAGCGCTTCTTCGGCGTCAGCCGCGTCAAGATCGACCCGCAATTGCTCGGTCTCGAAACCACCCCCCAGGCCCGCCTCACCATCGAACAGCAGATCTCCCGCGACATCACCCTCACTTACGTCACCAACCTTACGGGTACCCTGCAGCAGTTGGTGCGTCTACAATGGGACTTCAAGAAGAACTGGTCGGTAACCGTCATCCGCGATGAAAACGGCGTGGTCGGTTCCGATATTCAGTTCCGCACTCGGCTCAAGTAGATAGATGAAGCTGCGCAAGCTGCAAGGCAAACTGAAGATCGAGCACAGCATCCTTGATGGCGTCCGTGCCATGCTCGGGAAACTGCTGGCGGAGAATCCCGAAATCCGCAGCGTCATTCCCGGCGTCATCCGCCAGGTGCGCGATGCCAAGGGCGAGGTCAAGGTGCGCGTCACCGTGCCTACGGCCAACGGCTGGAAAGCGATCGCCCTCAGTGACGGGGCTCGCCAGGAGTTGTTCATCAGCACCACCTGGAACCGTGAGCAGTTGGAGGCGGCCCTCCTGCGCGCCGCCAGCCAGGTATGAGCGCCGCTTCCCGCCTGATTCTCGCGTTCTGGCTTGCCCTCACCCTGGCCGGCGCCGCCAACTTCGATGCCCTCCAGCCGCAAGGGTACGTCAGCGACTTCGCCAACGTCCTCGACCCCGCGCATCGTCAGGAACTCGAACGCTACTGCAAACGCGTGGAAGAGTTGACCAAGGCCGAGATGTCTCTGGTCACGTTGCCCACCCTCGAAGGCGAGCCCATCGAAGACGTCACCAACAATCTCTACCGGCGCTGGGGCGTCGGAAAGAAGGGCACCAACGAAGGCGTCATGCTGCTGCTGGTCACCAATGACCGCCGCATGCGCCTGGAAGTCGGCTACGGTCTGGAGCCTATCCTGCCCGATGGCTTCGCCGGCCGCATCCTGCGCCAGATGCGCCCGCTGCTGCGCGAACGACAGTACGGCCCGGCGCTGCTCGAAGCCGCCCATCAGATCGGCGGCACCGTTGCGCGTGCCAAGAACATCAATTTAGATGTCAGCATTCCGTCGCGCCGCGAAGTCCAGCACCGGCCGGAGTTCGGCAGTTGGCTGCCGTTCCTGTTCCCCATCGGCATGCTGCTGTTGCTGCTGTTCCTGAGCCGCGGGTCCCGCCGCGGGCGTGGCTACCACGATGGCGGCATCTTCCCCTTCATCATCCCCGGCGGCTGGGGGGGCGGTGGAGGCGGTTGGGGCGGCCGCTCCAGCGGCGGCTTTGGCGGCTACGATTCCAGTGATTCATTCGGCGGCTTCGGAGGCGGCGATTCAGGCGGAGGAGGCGCATCCAGTGACTGGTAAGGACTCGATGGATAAGCTACTGAAGCAAATCACCGACAAACTCACCGCGGCCTTTGGCGACCGCCTGGTGGCCGTCATCCTCTACGGCTCGGCCGCCTCCGGCGAATACAGCGGCGATTTTTCCGACCTCAATATCCTCTGCGTGCTCACCGCCGTCACCACCCGCGAGATGCGAGATGCCGAGCCCATCTTCCAGTGGTGGCGCAAGCAGGGCAACCCCGCGCCGCTGCTGCTGAGCGCCACCGAAGTGCAGACCTCCACCGATTGTTTCTCCATCGAGTTCCATGACATGAAGGAGCACCGGCGCGTGCTGCACGGCCAGGACGTCATCGCCCCACTCGAAATCGACGATTCCTTCTACCGCGCCCAGGTGGAGCACGAACTGCGGGCGAAGTTGCTGCGTCTAAGACAAAAGGGCGCCGGTGCCAGCTTCGATAACGACACCCTGGCCCGCCTGCTGGCCGAATCGGTGTCCACGTTCTGTGTCCTGTTTCGTCACGCCCTGCGGCTGTGCGGGTTTCCCTCTCCCGCCTCACGCCGCGACATCATCGCCCAGGCGGCCTCCAGCTTTGGTTTTGCGCCGCAGCCCTTCCAAACGGTGCTCGCGTTGCGCGATCATACCGAAAAGCTGAAGGATGTGAAGGCGATGGAGGTTCTGGAGGGGTATATCGCCGCCATTAGCCGCGTCATTGATGCGGTGGACCGCTTGGAGAAGTGAGCTTATGAAAATTGCACTGGTAGTGATTCTGGTTCTGGTTCTGGGAGTTCTGGGCTTCGGCATGAAGCTGGCCGGGATCCGCAATGACCTGGTGGTCCAGCGCGAAGCCATCAACGGCTCCTGGGCCAACGTCGACATCGCGCTGCAGCGCCGCGCCGACCTCATCCCCAACCTGGTGGAGACCGTGAAGGGCTTCGCAAAGCAGGAGCAATCGGTCATCGATTCGGTCACCAGCGCCCGCTCCGCCCTCGTCGGCGCCCGTACCCCCGGCGAAAAGATCGAAGCCAATCGCCAACTCGACAGCGCCCTTGGGCGCCTGCTCGTCGTTGTTGAAAACTACCCAAATCTCAAGTCCAATGAAAACTTTCTGAACCTCCAGACCGAACTCGCCGGCACCGAGAACCGCATTGCCGTCGAGCGCCGGAAGTACAATGAGACGGTTCAGCGATACAATACCAGCATTGAACTGTTCCCGAATAACATCGCTGCCGGCCTCTTCGGCTTCAACCGCAACGATGCGTATTTCAAGACGGATCCCGGTGCCCGCAACGCACCGGCAGTAAAGTTCTGATTTCGAGTTTCTCCATCCATGCCCAATACCTATCCCAACTACATCAATGGCGAGTGGCGTACGCCCGCCTCTACGTTCGAAAATCGCAATCCCGCCAACACCAGTGAGATCGTCGGCCTGTTCGCCAAAGGTACCGCGCAGGAAGTTAACGAAGCCGCCGATGCGGCTCAGGCCGCGCTGGCCGGTTGGGCGGGCATGACCGCGCCTGCCCGCGGCGCGCTACTGTTCAAAGTGGCCGACATCCTGGAACGCAAGTTCGACCAACTGGGCGAAGAGATGACCCGCGAGGAAGGCAAAACCCTTCCCGAAGCCAAGGGCGAAGTCCGCCGCGCCATCAACATCTTCCGCTACTTCGGCGGCGAGGGCTCGCGCATGCCCGGCTTCCTGGTCCCCAGCGAACGCGACCGTGTCCAGATGTTCGCCATCCGCAAGCCCATCGGCGTGGTCGGCCTCATCACCCCTTGGAACTTCCCCATCGCCATCCCGGCTTGGAAGCTGGCCCCAGCGCTCATCTGTGGCAATACCGTGTTGCTGAAGCCGGCCTCCGCATCGCCGCTCAGCGCCTGGCGTATTGTTGAAGCCTGCCATGAAGCCGGCATCCCGAAAGGCGTCGTCAACTTCATCGCCGGCTCCGGCGGCACCATCGGCGAAGCGCTCGTCAAAGCGGGTCCGCTGAAGGCGGTCTCGTTCACAGGGTCCTGCGAAGTGGGCAACTGGCTCCATGCCGAAGCCTCCAAGCGCCGCCTCCGCATTCAGCTCGAGATGGGCGGCAAGAACCCCACCATCGTGCTGGCCGATGCCGACTTCAACGCCGCCGTCGAGAACGTCGCCAACGCTGCGTTCTTCTCCACCGGCCAGAAGTGCACCGCCACCAGCCGCGTGATTGTCGAAGAGGCCATCTACGACAAGTTCCTGGACGCCCTCGTCGCGCGTACCAAGAAGTTGACCGTGGGTGACGGCATGAAGCCCGGCATCGATATCGGCCCCGCCGTCGACCAAGGCGCCCTCGACACCATCCTCAAGTACATCGAAATCGGCCGCCAGGAAGCCGGCGCACCGCTGGCTGGCGGCAACCGCCTCACCGGTGGTGACTACGACAAGGGCTACTTCGTCGAGCCCACCATCTTCGCCGGTGTCACCGAGAACATGCGCATCGCCCAGGAGGAGATTTTCGGCCCTGTCCTGGCCGTCATGAAGGCTAAGGACTTCGACGATGCCATGAAGATCGCCAACAACATCCCCTTTGGCCTCTCCGCCTCGGTCCAGACGTCGAACGTGTCCCGCGTCTTCGAGTTCATCCACCGCATGGAAGCCGGTCTGCTCACCGTCAACCTCCCCAGCGCGGGTGTAGAATACCAATTGCCCTTCGGCGGCACCAAGGATTCCAGCTTCGGTCCCAAGGAACAGGGCCCGGCCGCTTTCGAATTCTATAGCGACTACAAGACGGTGTACCTCAAGTACTAAGGCATCGGCCACGAAAAAGGCGCAGAACACATGAAAATTGGACAGATCCGCTGGCGAAACAATGAAATCACGGCGGCCGTATTCGACGAGAAGGGCGCCCGCCCTATTCCGGAGTACACCCTCCAGGGGCTGATTGAACGCTCCGAAAAGGAAGGCGTCGAACTCAGTGTCCTGGCCGGACGCCGCGCCGCCAGCCACCACGAAGACGCAGCCCCCATCATCCCGATTCACCCCCGGGAAGTGTGGGCCTGCGGCTGCACCTACGAAATGAGCGCCAGCTTCCGCGATGCCGAACATGGTACCCGCGAAGGCTTCTACGCTTACGTCTATCGCGAACCGCGCCCGGAGATCTTCTTCAAAGGCACCGCGCGCGTCTGCGTCGGCCCCAACAAGGGCATCGGCATTCGTTCCGATTCCAAGTTCACTGCTCCGGAACCGGAACTCGCCGTCATCCTCGGCGCCAAGGGCCGCGTGCTGGGCTACACCATCGCTAACGACGTTTCGGCCTGGGACATCGAGCGCGAGAACCCGCTCTATCTCCCGCAGTCGAAGGTCTACAACGCCTGTCTGTCCCTGGGACCCTTCATCGTCACCCCCGACGAACTGACGGACCCCTATCAGTTGGACATGAACTGCACCATCACCCGTGACGGCAAAACCATCTTCGATGGCAGCACGTCGACGGCAAAGCTCGGCCGCAAGATCGAGACGCTGGTGGAGTACCTCTATCGCGCCAACAACGTGCCCTCCGGATCCGTGTTGCTCACTGGCACCGGTATCATCGTGAAGGAAGACGCAGCGCTCGCTCCCGGCGACGTCTGCTCCATCACGGTCTCCGGCATCGGTACGCTCTCCAATACCGCCGGCCTTGTCGAGTAGTAGGCAGCCAATGGACGAACGCCGGGCAGCGGCGTACTGGGAACGCAATGCGGAGACCTGGACGCTGCTGGTCCGGCAAGGCTTTGATGTTTACCGCGATCAGGTGAACACCCCGGCCTTCCTGGCAGCCCTGCCCGACGTGAGTGGGCTGCGCGGGTTGGACGTCGGTTGCGGCGAAGGCCACAACACCCGACTGCTGCGGGAGCGCGGAGCACAGATGACGGGGCTGGACGTCTCGACGGTGTTTCTGCGCGCCGCCGCCGGGGCCGAGACGTCTGCCGCCCGTATTCGCTACCTCGGCGGCAGTGCCACCCGACTTCCGTTCTCTCCCGCCACCTTCGACTTCGTCACCGCCTTCATGAGTCTGATGGATCTGCCGGACCAGCAGACCGCCATCGTCGAGGCTTTCCGCGTCCTTCGCCCGGGCGGATTCCTCCAGTTCTCCATCACCCACCCCTGCTTCGGCACCCCCCACCGCCGCCTGCTACGCGATGCGGAGGGCATGGCTTACGCCGTGGAACTCGGCCGCTACTTCGACACCAAAGACGGTCGAATCGAGCGATGGCTCTTCGGCGCCGCACCGCCCGCAATGAAGCAGGGACTGGCTCCCTTCGAGATCCCCGTCTTCCATCGCACGCTCTCCGATTGGCTAAACGCAATCTCGCGCGCCGGATTCATCCTGGAATACACAGGCGAGCCCTACGCCGACGACGAAACCGCCCGCCGATTCCCCAACGTGCAGGACACCCAGGTGGTCAGCTACTTCCTACACCTGCGCTGCCGCAAACCGGCAACCGCCTGACCGGCTAACTAGCCAAGGGCTTCGCCCTTGATATCCCTTTCAACCCGAAGAAGGCATTCTCAAGATAGCGCCAGGTATCTCACCACCTTGGAGGTTTCCATGAACGCCTTTTTCGAGCACCACAAGAATAGCATCCGGCTCCACTACCGATGCTTTGACCGATTGCTCTTGAACGGGCTGATCCAACCCTTCCAGCAGCCGGAGCGGGTTATTGGCTTCTTCAACGCGTATCGCAATGGAAAGCGTGTCACCCGCAATGAACTCGCCGACATCGCCGAGCAGTATAAGAACTGGGTAACGAACCGCTCGCAGGGATGGGGCGTGCCGGTGTTGGAGGCATCTGACGGACGCCGCGACGATTTTATCGACCCGTACTTCAAGCAAGCCAAGCCTGACCAGATCGTAGCCATCCTCAAAGCACGCGAGCCAGGGCGAATCCTCGTCGCCAATGGCAATAAGAAGGATGACCGTTGGCATCTCCAGATGACGCAGCGCTGGATCATCCAGTACAACTTCTACCTCAACGATGCCCGGTGGGGGCGTATGTTCGTCCGTCTATGTCCATACTTCCCATTTACTGCGCGCGTCTGCCTCAATCAGCACCACTGGCTGGCCATCCGGATGCGCGAGGAGAAGATCGACTTCCAACAATGTACCAACGCCTTCCTCCGGTGCGGCAATCCGAAACGCCTTCAGGAACTGGCCGATCCGCTCACTGCAAACGATCTGCTGCGATGCGGTCAAAAATGGCTGGCCTATTTCACTCCGTTCCTTTCGGAAGCCGAGCGTAAGAACCACGGCTGTCAGCATCGCCTGTTCTTCTCCCAAGTCGAGTACTGCGACAACTTGGTGTTCCACCGGCAAGCGGCTCTGGACGCCATGGGTGAGCGTCTACTGGATGCCAACCGCACGATCGGACAGCCCAACAAGATCAGTACCATCTTCGGTCGAAAGGTGACCAAGCACTACCGTGGTGAACTCAAGACCGTGATCGAAGATCTCCACCTTCCCAATCCCGTGATTCGCAGCCACTACGGCAGCGGGTTCATCAAGCAGTATGTGCGAGACCATGTCGATCTCCGTACTGAGCCGGCCAGCAACAACGTGGCAGACTATGGCGTCAAAAAAGTGGTCGAGAACCTTCCCCAACTTCGTCAAGCAATGGGCTCGGTCATTGACAACCTATCTCGACGTCCAGCAGGATATCCTGGAAACCTTTGTCGATCGTGGCCATCTCCGCAGATTGTCAGAACCAACCTTAATGGCCAACGGCAAGCGTATCCCAGGGTTGAAGCTCGATCATCCACGGCAGTTGGCTGTGATGCACGTGTCAAGACCCCGGAACTTCGCCCACCGGATCACATACGCCAAGGTCTTCGGAAAGGGGCTTCGCCTCCATGATTGGGTTGTTGACGGCGACGCGTAGGCGAAGTCAAGGCCGGAGCGAAGCGAAGCCCGAAGGGGTTGCC
>JAEUQF010000179.1 GCA_016789745.1 Bryobacterales bacterium | reverse complement strand
CCGCAGCAGTACGAGCGGTTCAAAGCGCTTGGCCTGCACTTTGACTTCTATCTGGCGCATGGCCTGACCGATTGCGATTATGACCCGGACTGGCGTCTATTCCATCCAAAGGGGTTCTAACAACCGCACCTGCTGCTGCAGGAAATCGAAGTAGAAGTCGAAGGATTCCAGTTCTCCTTCGGTGGAGTCGACTACGGCAGGCCAGTCGGTCCGATGGAAGTCTCGTTCGGCGCCGATGTCGCGCAGAAACGACAATGGCACCTGCTTTGCATCGAAGATATGCCGGACCAGTTCCTGGTTCTCCGCAGTGCCAAGGTCGATCCGGCAGGAAGTGACGACCTTGTAGATGTCATAGAAGTCCCGCGCCCGGGCATTGCGGCGGCCTTTGTGAGGGTAGGCTTCCATCTGTTGGCAGATGGCTCTCAGCTTCTCGACAACAATCATTTCCGGGCTGTAGACAAGGATGCTGAAGTGATCGAACTCGCGCTCCAGTCGGCCCTCCACGTATTCATGTTTGCTGAAGTCGACGGAGAACACGCGATTCTGCCCCATGCCTGTCACCAGCGCCGCGATGCTGAGTTTGTCGGGACGGTGTTTCAGCTTCCCGTACGACTGCCGGTCGATGAGCTTGAAGCGGAGTTCATACCCGCCCCACCAGGGTTTGACATCCGCACCGTCGATCCGGGGCTTGGGCTCCAGCCGCTCATCGATCATGACATAGCCGGCGGAATCAAAGTGTTCACGGATGGCGCGGAACATATGATCTTTCGCCTCGGCCAGATCCTCGAAATCCGCGGCGAGCGAGAAGTCCAGATCCACCGATGTGCGATCCGTCAGACCATACACCAGGCTGAGCGCGGTGCCTCCTTTCAGCACCAGGCGCTCATACAGGAAGTCGTCGGAGAACAGGGCGGTAATAGTGAGGCGGCGGATGTCAGTGAAGTCCATGCCCAGCGCTTACTCAAACTGCTCCAGAAACCGGGTGAAGAAGGCCAGCGCCGTGAGCACCTGGTCGCATTCGACATACTCAACGGCAGCGTGGGCGCGGTCGATGCTGCCGGGGCCGAAGATGATGCTGGGAATGCCCTGGCGGGAGAGCTTGCTGGCATCGCTGCCGAAGGGGACGCCCTGGGGTATGGGGTCGGTGCCCATGTCCTGCAGGATGCTCTGAGCCACCTGGACGACCGCCTCGCCCGCGGGCGTTTCCATGGCGGCGTCGGCAATAGAGGGGGCATCCGTCTCGACTTGCAGCGCCGGGATCCGGGCGCGCAGCGATTCCACCAACGCCCCGGTGTGGCGCCAGACGTCGTGCGGATCTTCCCCCGGCAGCAGGCGGCGGTCAATGGCGATCTCGCAGCGGTCGGGGACGAAGTTGATCTGCTCGCCGCCGCGGATGAGGCCGACGTTGAGGGTCGCCGGCCCGAGCAGCGGGTTGGTGATGGTGGCCAGCCGCGCGCCTTCGGCTTCCAACGCCTGCAGAACGTACGCCATGTGTTGGATGGCGCTGACGCCCAGATGCGGCTTGGCGCTGTGGGCGGCCTTGCCCAGGGTGCGCAGCTTCCAGCGCAGAACGCCTTTGGAGGCTCGCACGATGCGCAACTCGGTAGGTTCGGCCACGATGGCGGCCTGCGCATGGAGATCCTGGCAGAGGCGGGTGACTCCCTGGAAGGAGAACTCCTCGTCGACCACGGCCGCCAGCCAGACTTCGCAGGGTGGCGTGATGCCTCGCGCGTGCAGATCGGCGAGGGCATGCATCATGGTGGCGAGGCCGGCCTTGGTGTCGCAGGAGCCGCGGCCGTATAACAGGCCATCGGCGATGCGCGGTTCAAACGGCGGAATGCTCATACCGGACACCGAGACGGTATCCATGTGGGCTTCGAGAACCACGCGGCGCCGCGGTTGGCGGCCGGGCAGCCGGGCGATGACGTTGAACTGGCCGGGAGCCACGGGTTGGCGGAAGCTTTCGATACCGCGGTCCTGAAAGAATTGTTCGACGTAGAGGGCGACGGCCTCTTCCGTAACACCGCCCTGGTAGGCGAGGTTGACACTGTTGATGCGAACGAGGTCGGCGAGAGTCTGGAGCGCCGCGTGGACCTGGAGGTCAGCCTGCATAGAGCGAGTATAGCCGGGTGATATACAGTAGGATCCATTGCCGATGGATCGACGTACCCTGGCCAAGACACTGCTATTCGCGGGTTCCGCCGCGCAATCCCAAGCCCAGCCGCAGCCCCAGAGCAAACTGGTGCCCTGGATGTACATGATTTACCCGCTGGAGCAGTGGCTGACCGAGCCGCGGAAGACTCTGGACGCCTGGGAGGCGGGCGGGGTACGGGGAATCGTCATCGGGCCGCTGCGTTTCTGGGATGGCCCGCCCACCTTCGACTTCACGTATCGCCGCGCCGGAGCCACGATTCACACGTTCGCACCGGATGCTTCCATTTATCGGAAGTATGGGGTGGAGGCGCCGGAGAATGTCCGGCTGGATGCGGCAAAGGAAAAGCAGTTGCACGCGCTGTTGGACGATATCCGGCGGCGCGGCTGGGAGCTGATGCTGTTCGGGCCGGGGCATTACGGGCGGCGGAAGCCGGGCGCGCCGGTGGACCCGTTCAACGCGCTGTCGTTGGCGGCGGGTGTCGAAGACACGCTGCGCGCGCTGCCGCAGGCGCATGGCGTGATCATCGACGGCGCGGGCGAGCATCACTACGAACTGGCCTTCCATCACGGCGGCGAGTTGTTCGAGATTCGCGATCATCACCGCGCCATCTACACGCACCTGGGGTACGACGTGGCGCGCATGGAACGCGGCATGAAC
>JAEUQF010000167.1 GCA_016789745.1 Bryobacterales bacterium | reverse complement strand
GGTGGACGGCTATGGAGGGTGGAATCGCGCCGTCGATCCGCTCTTGTGGCAGGCGTTACCCGAGGAGGGCTGGTTCCGGCCAGCGCACTTCGCGCCGGTATGGGCACACGGGGGCGGATTGTCCCTTTACGAGAACCTGTCGCCGGAGCGGCGGGCGCGGGCCGAAGTGCGGTTGGACCTGCGGCGGAGCCTGGGGCGGGTGCTGGAGCGGCGGATTGCGATTGAGGGTGGCGGGCCGGTGGGGGACGGTCGGCTGCTCCCGATTCCGTTTGCAGAGACGTTCCGGTTCTGGCGGGGCACTGGGTGTTCGAAAGTCATGGGCAGGCAGCGTCGCTGGAGAGGGATAGCGACGTTCCGCAGGGCGGGGCGAGCCAGGGGCGGAGGTCGAGCTGACGTTCAGCCAGAAGCAGGCGCCGTTCGGGTTTTGCGGGCTGGCGGCAAAGCTGCCGGCCGATGGGGAGTGGCGGCAGCACACGGTGCGGTTCCGGGTGACGGGCGAGGGGTGTACGCCGGACCAGACACGTCTATTGCTGAATGTGGGGAATGTGGAGGGGCGGCCGTGGCTCGCTGGGGTGCGGATCGGGGTGGCGGCGGAGAGCCATTGAGAAGGCGGCGAGTCCTCCGGCGGCGGCGGTGTAGATGGGGCTACCCATATCGTTGAACAGGTTGTCGAGCATGGCGGCGATCACAATAACGGCTAGGGCGGCGGCCGGTTCATAGACGGCGTCGTGCCAGCGGGGCGCGGGCAGGGCGCGGAGGAAGCAGACCACCGGCAGCAGCAGCGTACCGCAGAGCCCGGCGAGCCCGGCCAGTCCCCATTGGGCGTAGACGAGGACCCACAGGCTGTCCAGGACAAGACGGCGGGGCCATTGGGGGACGACAAACACCTGGTCCCCGCGGCCGAGACCAAAGAGCGCACGCGGGCGGACGTTGGCGATAGCGCGGTCCTCGTTTTCCAGGCGGTAGCGGATGGACTGCGCCTTCTCGGCGCTGAGCGGTTCGAGAAGGCGGACAAGAGTTTGGCCGGAGAAGAGCCCGGTGATCCGGAGGGTGACGGGGACGGCGATAGCGAGCAGGCAGGTGAGCAGAAGGGTGAGGCGGCGGAGGCGGGCCGGGAGCGCCAGCGGGAGGCTGAGGAAGGTGAGAAGCCCCCAGGCGTTGACGCTGCGCATGGCGATGGTGGTGAGCACGAGGCCGGCGACGATCCGGGGCCGCGCGCGGTGGGCCCAGAGGCCGGCAAGTGAGGCGGCTGTCATCCACAGCGCGGTCATGATTCCCATGTGCTGGAAGACGGCGGGTCGCCAGCCGCCGAGGCGGTAGGCCTGGAGGACGTTGTGGGGAAAGAAGCCATAGAGCATGCGATGGAGGTCGGGGCCGGCGACCATTTCGTAGAGGCAGAGCGGGACGTAGACAAGGCCGCCGAGGAAGATGCCGTGGGCAAGCGCGCGTAGGCCGTCGGTGTCGTGGAAGTAGAGGCGGCCGTAAAGGTAGGGGAGGGCCCAGCGGACGGTCTGCCAGAAGGCGGCCGAGAGGGCCTCGTGCCAGCCCTGGTGTTGGAGCAGGGCGGTAGCGAGCGGAGTGAGGCAGAAGCAGAGGACGGGAAGGTCGAGCCAGGAGGGGCGGAAGGCGAGCAGGCGGGGTCGGTCCCAGAGGAAGACGGCGGCGAGGGGTGGCAGGGAGGTGAGCAGGAGCTTGTCGACGTCAGGCCAGCCTTCGATATGGAACGTGGCAACGGGGAGGAAGAGCCAGCCGCCGGTGAGGGCCACGAGCAGAGCCCGGCGTGCCGGCAGGAAGGCGAACAGAGCCAGGACCAGCGGCACCCAGGCCACCATGACGAGGGGGACAAGGGGCGACATGCAAACTGTCAGGCTAGCAGGCGGGGCGGGCGGAATGGGAGTTACGCTAGTAGGAACATGAACCGCCGCCAGTTTCTTGCTTCGAGCAGCGCCGCCGCTGCGCTGCCTTCGGCCGCCATGCAGGGTGGGCCCAAACGGATCGCCGCGATCATCACGGAGTACCGGTTGGGGTCGCACGCCGATGTGGTGATCGGCAAGTATTTAGAGGGCTTCAACCAGGATGACCAGACGCCGTATCCGCGCAACAAGATCGTGAGCATGTTCACCGAGCAGGTGCCCAAAGGGGACATGAGCCGGCCCATGGCGAAGAAGTACAAGGTGCCTTTGTACCGGACGGTGGACGAGGCTTTGACGCTGGGCGGGGAGAAGTTGGCCGTGGATGGGGTGATCCTGATCGGCGAGCACGGCAACTATCCGATGAACGATAAGGAGCAGAAGCTGTACCCGCGCTTTGAGATGTTCCTGAAGATCACCGATGTCTTCCGGCGGACGGGACGGTCGGTGCCGGTGTTCAACGATAAGCATCTGTCGTATAGCTGGCGGCAGTCGCGGCGGATGGTGGAGATCGCCAAGGAGTTGAAGTTTCCGATGCTGGCGGGGTCGAGCGTGCCGGTGGCGCACCGGGTGCCGGCCATCGACACGCCCTTTGGGGTCGGCCAGAAGCATGCGGTGGCGATTTCGTATAGCGGGCTGGATATCTACGGGTTCCATGTCTTGGAGGCGCTGCAGTGCGTCGTGGAGCGCCGCAAGGGTGGCGAGACGGGCGTGAAGGCGGTGCAGTGCCTGGAGAAGGAAGACTGCTGGCGGTTTATCGAGTCGAATGAGTGGGTGAAGCGGCTGTTTGAGCAGGCGTTGACGCATAGCAAGTCGAAGAAGGCTGGCTCGGCGCGGCAGTTGGTGAAAGAGCCAACGGTGTTTGTTGTCGATTACAACGATGGGTTGAAGGGCGCGGCGTTCCTGATGACCGGGCTGGTGGAAGACTTCACGGTGGCGGTGGATGTGGAGGGACAGGCCAAGCCGTTCTCGACGCTGATGTACCTGCAGGAAGGGCGGCCGCACCATCACTTCGGGTGCCTGGTGAAGAAGATCGAGGAGATGTTCGATACCGGGAAGGCGCCGTACCCGGTGGAGCGGACGATGCTGACGAGCGGGATCCTGGACTTTGGGCTGGAGTCGCGGTTTCAGGGGTATAAGAAGCTGGAGACGCCGGAGTTGGCTAAGGTGCGCTACCAGACGGCGAATGCGTCGCACTTCTGTGAGAAGGGGTGGGGCGCGGACGGCAAGCGGCTGGACATGTAGGGGGAACTCGCGATGAATTTCAGCGTGGTGGCATCGGCGTTGTTGGCGTTGGCGGTGGCGATGGGGGCCTTTGGCGCGCATGCGTTGAAGGGGAGGCTGGACGCCTACGGGATGGGGATCTGGGAGAAGGCGGTCTTCTACCACTTCGTGCACGCGGTTGGGCTGCTGATTGTGTCGCGCACGATTCCGCAGGTGGACACGACGGTAGTGTGCTGGCTGCTGGTAGCGGGGATTGTGCTGTTCTCGGGCAGCCTGTATGTGTTGGCGTTGAGCGGGGTGACGGTGTTGGGGGCGGTGACGCCGTTCGGCGGAGTGGCGTTTATTGGGGCTTGGGTGCTGCTGGCGCTGCGGCTGATGCGTTGATGGTGAAGTTGGCCGGCGGAAGGGCCTGGGTGGCGGTAGCGGCAAGCAGGGCCTGGAAGGCCTTTTCGTCTTTGCTGAAGGACAGCGTGAAGGCTTTGTGGGCGAAGTCCAGAATGCCGGCGCGGGCGGATTCGGGTAGCGCGCCAGGTCCGGTATAGGAGGCGGCGCGGGCGTAGTGGAACAGAGCGATGCTGCGCCAGTTGGGGGTCGCTTTTTGGTTGAGGGTGGCGGAGGCGAGCATGGCGGAGGTTTCGCCGTCCTGCGGGTTGAGTTCGAGCGACCGGGTGAAGTGTTTGTCAGCGACGGCGTGCTGCTTTTCGTTCATGGCGACAAAGCCGAGCGCTTTGTAGGCGAGGGCTTCGGTGACGGGCGTGCGGGTGCTGGAGGCGAGGAGCGCTTGGGCGTCGGCGGTGAGGGTGGGGAGCAGTTCGGTGGGGACAGGCCGGGTGGCAAGGGTGGCGCGGATGCGGTCCTCCTGGCAGAAGGCGGCGGAGGGGAAGAGTGCGAGGGCAGCAAGGACGAGGAGGGCGGGTGTTCGTCGCATAACGGCTATCGATAGAGTAGGGGGGATTGGGATGGCGGTCAAGGGGAAAAGGCAAGCGACGGTGGGATCGGCCCTGTTTCTGGTATTGGCTCCTGGGATGGTGGCGGGGGTGGTGCCGTATCTGATCAGCGGTTGGGAGATGCGGGGGTTCGAAGTGGCTTCGGGTGGTAGTTTGTGGGACTTTCCAACAGCTTTGTGGGTCGCCCGGGTGTTTGGGGTAGGGTTGGTGGTGCTGGGGAGCGTTGGGTTGCTGGACTCGTTTGTGAGGTTTGCGCGGGAGGGGATAGGGACTCCGGCGCCGGTGTATCCGACCGAGCGGCTGGTGGTGACGGGGCTGTACCGGTATGTGCGGAACCCGATGTATTGCGGCGTGGTGGGGGCGATTGCGGGCCAGGGTTTGCTGTTGGGCGATGTGCGGCTGTTGGGGTATGGGTGCGCGGTGTGGGTGCTGTTTCAGATGTTCGTGTTGGGGTATGAAGAGCCAAAGCTGCGGGCGCGGTACGGGGCGGCGTATGAGCGGTATCGGGGAGCGGTGCCGCGGTGGCTGCCGCGGAGGGTGGCGTGGCAAGATGGGGAATTCCTATGAAGAAGTGCCGGAGCCGGTTCCGGGAGTGGCTGCGTGCAACGTGCCTGGGGTGGGGTTTGGGGCTGCTGTTGACGGTTGGGGCGTCGTTGGTGGCGGATACGGTGGGAGTGGGCGGGTCGCAGACGTTGTTAGGGTTGGCGATGGGGACCGGGGTAGGCCTGCTGCAATCGAAGGCGATGCGGGGGACCTTATCGGAGCCCCGGGCGTGGCTAGCGGCGACGGTGGTAGGGTTGGCGGCGCCGTTTCTCGTGTTTGATGTTGTTCGGGGCGTGGGGTTGGCGCTGCCGTATTCCCTCTATCTGTGCGTAGTGTTGGGCGGTTTGGGGGCCGGTGGGTTGCAGGCGCGGCTGCTGCGTCCGGTGGTAGCGAATGCGTGGCTGTGGGTGCCGGCGAGCGTGCTGGGATGGGGCTTGGCGGCATCGACGGCGGCGGTTGCGGACCGGCTGCCGCGCGCGCTGGCGTGGCACGGGTTGGCCGGTGCGGGGGTGTATTTAGGGCTGGTGCTGGGCGGCGGGCTGATTCTAGGCGCGCTGACGGGGTTACCGCTGGCGCGCCTGCCGCTACCGCGAAGTGGGCAGCCCTGACGGTAGGGTTGGGCTTGCCGGGGGCAAGCCGAGGCGGGACCTGGGGTTGCCGCGGCGGGGGAACTTGGGTGGCCGTGTGTCGCGGTCGAGGCAGACTTCGAGGCCAGAAGGGGTAACGTGGAGGCGGCGTCCACGGGGGGCTGCTTTGGCGGGCGAGGCATGCCCGGAGCGGCGGGGGGTGGGAAGAGTGGGGGTCGGCATGATGCGTTCTCCTGAGACTGTTGTACAGGACGGGTTTGGAGAACGCGGGGCGGGGCTGGGAGGCTGGATCTCGAAGTGTTTTGGAATGTGGGGGATGGGGAGAACGGACTCCGATCGTGTTACCGTGAGGCGAATCGAAAGAGCAATGGCTCTTCCGGACTTCCAGAGTTTTACCTGCCTGTTCTGCAGGTGTGCGTCGACGAAAGGGAGCACGCCGTTAGCGAAATCGCGAGCGTCTCGCTCAACATATGAAACGCACCGCGGAGCAACTCGCCGAGAAACTGCCGAGTGGAAAGCAGACGGTATTCGCAAGCCGCGTGGCGTGGGCAACGTGGTATCTCAGCAAGGCGCTGGCTCTTGACCGCCCCAAGAAAGGCGTTTTTCGAATCAAGCGTCGAGGCCGTGAGTATTGGCGTTGCAGCAACCCAACTGACGGTGAAGCACCTGTATCAGTATCCAGAACTCGTCGCCTTCCACAAGGGCGCTGGCCGATGAGCAGGCGATTGACGGGATTATCAAAGAGGACAAGTTGGGCCTGGACTTCGTCGCGGTCCAAGCTAAGCGCTGGAAGGATGTCGTCGGTCGCCCCGTGGTGCAGGCATTTGCCGGCAGCCTGGAGGGATTTCGAGCAAGAAAGGGAGTGCTGATCACGACGTCGTGGTTCTCCGAGGAGGCCCGGCGATATGTGAGGAACATTGAGAAGCGCATTGTCCTGATCGACGGTGAGCAGCTTGCTGACCTGATGATCGACTATGACGTTGGTGTCGCGGTGAGCCAGACGTATAAATTGAAGAAGCTGGATTACGACTACTTCGAGGATGTCTGAATCGAGGGCAAAATTCTGGTGTGGTGCGGATGGGGAGGGTCGAACTCCCACGCCTTTCGGCGCTGGAACCTAAATCCAGTGCGTCTGCCAATTCCGCCACATCCGCACACTGGACAGGCAGGCTTCCTTCACTATACCAGCCTCGTGCTACAATCCGGCGACTATGTTGCTTCTGAGCCTGTGGCTGGGGCTGCTGCCGGCCTCTGTCCATGCCGAGGTGATCGTTCTCAAGGCCGCGCGTCTGTTTGACGGGCAGGCGAACACCCTGCAGAAGCCGGGGCTGGTCATCGTCAACGGCGCGCGGATTGAGGCCGTCGGGCCGGCGAATCCGATTCCGGCGGGGGCGCGCGTGATCGACCTGGGCGACGCCACCCTGTTGCCGGGCTTCATGGATGCCCACACGCACCTTGGATTCGGCAATGAGGAAGTCGGGGCGGGTCGTTTCGCGGCGTTGCAGCAGTCGATTCCGGAGCGGGCACTGGCGGCGGTGCCGAGTGCGCGCAAGACTCTCCATGCCGGGTTCACGACGGTGCGGGACTTGGGCGGCAGCGACTTCATCAACATCGGTCTGCGGGATGCCATCAACAAGCGGCATATCGAAGGACCGCGGATGTTGACAGTAGCCTATTCGATCGGCACCACCGGCGGGCACTGTGATTCGACCAACGGCTACCGGTTCGGGCTGTTCGCGCCGGGGACGGAGAATCCCGCGGTGGCGAATGGTCCCGAAGGCATGCGCGCGGCGGTGCGGTGGAACGTGAAGTACGGCGCCGATGTGATCAAAGTCTGCGCGACGGGCGGCGTGATGTCCTTAAATGATGACGTTGATTCCCCGCAGTTGACGCAGGAGGAGTTGAACGCTCTGGTGGACCAGGCGCACACGATGCGGCGCAAGACGGCGGCGCATGCGCACGGCGCCGAGGGGGCCAAACGTGCCATTCGCGCGGGCATCGATTCCATCGAGCACGGCAGTTTTCTGGATGAGGAAGGGCTGAAGCTGATGATCCAGAAGGGCACCTATTATGTGCCGACGCTGATGGCGATTGAGGGAGTGCGCGCGGCCATACCGACCGGACGTCTGGATCCGCGGGTGGTCAAGAAAGCCCGGCTGGCCATGGATTCGATCGATGTCACGGTGCGGCGGGCCATTGCGATGGGTGTCCGGATCGCCTTCGGTACCGATGCGGCAGTGTATCCGCACGGCAAGAACCCGACCGAGTTCCGGCTGCTGGTGGCCCGCGGGATGAAGCCGCTGGATGCCCTGAAAGCCGCAACCAGCGTGGATGCCGAGCTGTTCGGCATTTCCGACCGGCTGGGCACACTGACGGCGGGCAAGTTAGCCGACGTCGTAGCGGTGCCGGGCGATCCGCTGGCCGATATCGCGGTCACCGAACGGGTCTTCTTCGTGATGAAAGAAGGCGCGATCTACCGGCACGATAAATAGGCCATGCCCGAGCTTCCCGATATCCGTGTGTATTTGGAGGCGCTGGAGGCGCGGGTGCTCGGCCAGCCGCTGGAGGCGGTGCGGCTGAACTCGCCGTTTCTGTTGCGCACGGTGACGCCGCCGCTGACGAGCGCTCAGGGCCACACGGTTACCCAGTTCCGCAGGCTCGGCAAACGCATCGCGATTGGGCTGGATAACGGCGTGTGGATCGTGCTGCACCTGATGATCGCGGGCCGGCTGCATTGGAAGACGCGCGGGGTGAAACTGGCGGGGAAGAATGCGCTGGCGGCATTTGATTTTCCCAATGGGTCGCTGACGTTGACCGAAGCCGGGTCGCAGCGGCGGGCGTCGCTGTACCTGGCCGAAGGCGAGGCGGGGTTGCAGGGGCTGATGCGTCGCGGGATTGAGCCGCTGGAGGCTTCGCTGGAGGCGTTCACCGCGGCGCTGACGGCGGAGAATCACACGCTGAAGCGGGTGCTGACGGATCCGGACGTGTTCAGCGGGATTGGCAACGCCTACTCCGATGAGATTCTGCATCGGGCGCGGCTGTCGCCTCTGGCACAGAGCAAGAAGCTGACCACGGAGGAAATCGCGTGGCTATATGAGGCCACGCGGGCGACGCTGCTCGATTGGATCGACCGGCTCTCGAAGGAAGCGGCGGGGAAGTTTCCAGAGGGCGTGACGGCGTTTCGTCAGGACATGGCGGTGCATGGGCGGTTTGGGCTTCCCTGCCCTGTTTGCGGCGCCAAGGTACAACGCATCCGTTATGCGACGAACGAGACGAACTACTGCGCCAAGTGCCAGACAGGCGGTCGGGTGCTGGCCGACCGGTCTTTGTCCCGCCTGTTGGGTGAGGACTTCCCACGAACACTGGATTAGCACATAGAATAGGGTCGAGGCCTCTTCGTGTTTGCTCTGATCCCGCTCCTGGTATCTTCGCTCTTCGCTGTCGATTTTCGTACGGAGGTGTGGCCGGCGCTGGAGCGCGCTAACTGTGTGGGATGCCACAACGACAACGGTGTGGCGTCGCCGACGCGGCTGCGTTTTCCGGAAGGCAAGGCGTCGCCGGCCGCGATTGATGCCTTCGGCAAGTCGCTGCATATTCTGACCAACCGTGCCGATCCGGCCAAGAGCCTGCTGCTGGCGAAACCCACCAACGTGATCAAGCACGCGGGCGGGGCGCGCATTGTACCTGGCTCCAACGAAGCGAAGCTGCTGCGGGAGTGGGTGGACTATCTGGTGGCGACGCCGGTGGAACAGTTGAACGTGAAGGTGGCCGAAGAGAAGGCCGAAGCAGTGCCGCCGATTCTACGGCGGCTGACGCACAGCCAATACAACAACACGGTTCGGGATTTGTTGAACGATACCTCGCGGCTGGCGGATCAGTTCCCGCCGGAGGATTTCGTGGGCGGCTTCCGGAACCAGTATCTGTCGCAGAGCACATCGCCGTTATTGGCGGAGGCCTATGCGGCGGCGGCGGAGAAGCTGGCCAGGAAGGCGTTCCTGGGCGGGGATCCGCACGGGTTGGTGCCATGCAAGCCGGCGTCCTTCGGTGATGCGGCGTGCCGCGATAAGTTTCTGAAGTCCTTTGGCCGGCGCGCGTTCCGGCGGCCGCTGCAGGCGGCGGAACTGGCGCGGTACCAAAAGCTGTTCACGGCGGAAGCGACGGCGTCCAAACAGTTTCTGACCGGGGCCCAGGTAGTGGTGGAGGTGATGCTGCAGTCGCCGAACTTCCTGATGCGGACCGAGAATGGCCTGGACCCGTCGCTGCGGCCGTATGAAATCGCCAGCTACCTTTCCTACTTCGTGACGAACACGATGCCGGATGAGGTGCTGCTGAACGCGGCGGCTTCGGGCGAGTTGAATTCGACCGAGGGGTTCCGGAAGCAGGCGCGGCGGCTGTTGGCGACGGAGAAGGCGCGGGAGTCGGTGGATGAGTTTATCGCCGAATGGCTGCGGTTTGACCGGTTGTCCGGGACGGTGCGGGAACGGCGGCTGTACCCTCAGTTCAGCCCGGAGTTGACGCTGGCCATGACCGAAGAGACGCGGCGCCTGGCGGCGGACCTGATCTGGAATAAACGCAACTTCATGGAGTTTTATTCGTCGACGGCGACGTTTGTGAATTCGGATCTGGCGAAACTGTACGGAGTTCCTGCTCCGAAGAGCGAGTACGAGCGGGTGGAACTGCCCGAGAGCAGCGGGCGTGGGGGCATTCTGGGGCAGGCGACGTTCCTCACCATGACCAGCAAGCCGGCCGAGACCTCCATTACCGCACGCGGGCTATTCGTGCGCGAACAACTGATGTGCCAAGATGTCCCGCAACCGCCGCCGGGCGTCGATGCGAACCTTCCGGTAGTGACACGGGCCAAGCCGATGACGCAGCGCGAGCGGCTGGGCGTGCACTTATCCAACCCCGGCTGTGCATCTTGCCACACGCTGATCGACCCGATCGGGTACAGCATGGAGAAGTTTGATGCGATCGGCGGGTATCGGGAGAAAATGAAGTTAACGATCTTCCCGCAGCGGTTTGAGAAGGAAGAGAAGCCGACAACGGTGGAGTTGGATCTGGATACGTCCGGTACGCTGGCCGGGATCGAGAACGCGACCTTCTCCTCACCGCGGGAACTTGGTAAGATCTTGGCAGCAACTCCGCAGTGCCAGCAGTGCGTCGCCAAGCAGCTGTTCCGGTACATGGCGGGCCGTCATGAGCGTCCCAGCGACCGTATCGTAATCGATCGCGCATTTCAGGTGTTCCGTAAGTCTGGTTTCCAATTTCAGGAATTGATGGTGGCGCTGGCCGAATACAGCGTGCATCGTCCCGAAGAGGTGAATTAAGAGATGGCTGCTGTTCACACGAAAGATAGAAGTCTCTCGCGCCGCCTGTTTCTGCGTGGCGTGTCCGCGCTGACGGGCGTTCCGGCGATCGTCGGCATTCCCCCGCTGGCAGCGATGTTCAACTCGGCAGGGACGGCCTATGCGGCCCCGGCCGGTGCGGCGGCGAAGACGGCAGCGGCGGTGCCGCAGTCGCGCTTTGTGCTGTGGTTCAACGGAAACGGGATTGTGGAGCGGTACTGGATTCCGACCGAGACAGGGTCGGACTTCGTGATGACGCCATGTCTGGCTCCGTTATCGCCGTTCCGCAATGATATCCACATCATCACGGGCTTGGACAACCCGGCCGCGCGGCTGCCGGGCCCTGGGAATGATCATCACCGGTCGATGAGCGCGCTGGTGACCGGGACGCAGTTCACGGGGCGTGGCGCGGGTGGCGCGTCGATTGACCAGACGATTGCGGCGAAGGTGGGAGGCGATTCGCGCTTCCGCTCCCTGCAGGTGGGCGTGAGCCAGGAGAGCTTTGGCGAAAGCGTGCAGCGGAATATGTCGTGGGCCGGCTACGACCGTGCGCTACCGCCGGAGATGCTGCCGAACAAGCTGTTTGACCGGCTGTTTGGGGCTCGAGACCTGGGCTGGGTGAATCGCAAGAAGAGCGTGCTCGATGCCGTGCAGGAAGATGCCGCGGCACTGCGCAAGGCGTTGGGCCAGGAAGACCGGGCGCGGCTCGAAGAGCATTTGTCGTCGGTGCGGGACGTCGAGCGGGCGATTGCCAGCCTGCCGCCGGAGTATCACCGGATTGATCCGCCGGAAGCCGATGGGGATATGAAGGATTGGCCGCGGGTGGCGAAGCTGCAGAGCGAGTTGCTGGTGCATGCGTTCGCCTCCGGGCAGACGCGGGTGGCGTCGTACATGTTGACGAAGTGCCAGGGCTTGGCGCGGTTCCCGTGGCTGGGCTATACGGCGGCGCGGCACCATGACTACACGCATCGCGACGGCAAGGCTCCGGGGGCCGATGGTCCGGACGGACAGCGCATCATGCGTGACATCTGCCGGTGGCATGTGGAGGAGTTCGCGTACCTGATCGGGAAGCTGAAGGCAACGCCGGAGGGTGCGGGGAACATGCTGGACAAGACCACGCTGGTGTTCATCCATGAACATGCCGAAGCCAATGATCACAAGAACAACGGGCTGTCGGTGATCCTGGCCGGGCAGCCTTCGAAGCTGCTCACGGGGCGCCACACGCGGACGACGGGTACAATCGGGGACCTGTACCTGGCGGTGGCCAACAAGACGATGGACGCGGGTTTGAAAGCATTTCCGAGCGCATCGAAGGAAATTGCCGGAATTTTCGCATAGCCTCGGAATAATCTGACCCCAGTGGAGTCAGATATCCGTTTGACACCACCCCACTTTTCCAGTTAGTTTGAAGACGAGTCAGGGCGGCGGCCTCAGCCGCCCTTCCCACCTTGGAGACTGCCCTCCGGAACTCCATCCAGACGCAGAAATCAGTCTAAAGCCTGCAAGGAAACAAAATTTAAAGATGCTACATTCCCACGGACGTAGCCTCTTGACCATTGGCATTTTGGTCATGAGCGTTCCCGTCTTCGGACAGGTGGAAGTGAACAATTGGCCGGCCCCGTTATTCTGGGCCGAAAGCGGTGCAAAAGTTTCGGTAAATGAGCGCGGCGCGGCGATCACGGGCCAACTCCCGCTGGTGGCCGTCACCCCCTGCCGCATTCTTGACACGCGCCCGGAGTACGCCTCCATGGGCTTTTCGGGCCTATTCGGTGCTCCGGCCCTGGGGGGCAACTCCCAGCGGGACGTTCCGATTCCGATGAGCAGTTGCGGCATTCCGTCGAATGCCAAGGCCTATTCGTTGAACGTGACGGTGGTGCCGCAGACGGCGTCGCTGGGGTATCTGACGCTGTGGCCGACCGGGTCGGCGCGGCCGAACGCCTCGACATTGAACTCGTTTGAGGGCAAGGTCGTGGCGAATTCGGCGCTGGTCGCGGCCGGTGTGGCGGGTGCGGTGTCGGTGTACGTAACGGATACAACGCACGTCATCATCGACATCAACGGCTACTACACCGAAGGCACGGGTGGCGGCGCCACCGGTCCGACGGGCGCGACTGGACCGATGGGCCCGGTTGGACCCGCGGGTGCGGCTGGACCGGCTGGTCCCACTGGCCAGGTTGGGCCTGCCGGACCGGCAGGGGCTTCGGGAGTTGGAGCGACCGGACCGGCTGGTCCGACCGGCGCGATGGGTCCCTCGGGTGCTGCCGGAGCTACGGGTCCGGCGGGCGCGACGGGTCCAGCGGGTACGGCTGGAGCGGCCGGGATCGCCGGCGCGGCGGGTCCGACGGGTGCAACGGGCCCGGCGGGTGCCACTGGCGTTGGTGGAGCGGCGGGTGTCGCTGGCCCCACGGGTGCGACGGGCATAGCCGGCCTGGCCGGTGCGGTTGGCGCCACGGGTGCGAGCGGACCGTCCGGTCCGACGGGCCCTGCGGGGACTGGTGGTCTCTCGGCGTTTGGCGGGGCAAGTCAGTTGGCCACAATCGCCGACGCGACGGTGGTGGGCGGAGCCGATATTCCGTTTAGCACTAACGGGTCGCTAACTGGCGTTACGCACACCGCTGGAACGACGACGTTCACCGTTCCGACGGCCGGGGCGTACGAAGTCACCTATGGCGTGAATATCACGGCCGGCGTCGGCGCCGCCGTAGGTGTGGCGGTGAACGGCTCGGTGCAGGCCGGCAGTTCGGTACCCATGCTGGTGGCGACCGGTCATGCATCCGGCGTGGTTACCCTCACGCTGGCCGCGGGTGACGTCATCACCATCCGCAATAACAGCGCTGTCGCGATGACTATGGCGTTGGCACCCAGCACGGGCGCTCACGCCACGATCAAGAAGCTGAACTAAACGACAGGCGGTTATCTGACTGACCTGGCAGGGGGCGGGCAGCCGCCCCTTCAAATTTCTCTGACTTGCGGCGAAGCCATCCGGTACCACTCGGTCACCGTTGTGAAGTCACTTCGGCAACCGCTCGGCTGAAGACGCGCGGCAGACCTTTCCGGGGAGTTGCTCAGTTCGCTTTTGCGGTACCAGTTACGGCGCCACCTCCAGAACTTACCGAGCCGCGCCAGCAGGCGGGTTCTTCCCAAGCCGCGATGCGCGCGATTCACCGTCAGGGCGACGGTGATCCGCAGTTCGCCAATGCTGGTGAAAATGCCCTTCTCGCGCGCGTGCGACCGCGAATTACAAATCCGGGCTTGAAAGCAAGCTGACGGCGCGTTCACGGCGGGCAGAAGGGGACAGTAGAGGGAGCCCCATCCGGAGCACGACGGCCCGGAACCGGGGTTCGTCGCGCAGGCCATCGAACAGGGGCTCGACGCCAATCCAGCGGAGCGTCTGGCTGCGCTCGTTGGCCGCCTTCTCGATCCAAGTAAGGGCGCCGTTCCGGTCGCCGAGGCCCAAGGCGGCGAGCGCCATCACATACGGCGGCAGGTAGCCGCGGCCGCTTCGCGCAATCAGGCTCTGCTGGATCTCCCTGGCACGGCCAGAGTCACCCGCCAGTCCGTAGGCCAGCGCCAAGAGGCCCGAATGGATGTAGGCGCCCCCTAACTCCTGCATCTTGTGGAACTCTTCGGTAGCTTCGCGATACATCCCCTTCACCAGCAGAACCTTGCCCAGATCCTGACGCGGGTTGCCCGATTGCGGGAATTCGGCCGCCACTTTGCGGTAGATCCCGGCGGCGTCATCGTAACGGCCGGTGAAGTAGAGCGCGCGCCCCCGGTTGTTCGCGATGACGGGTGACAGCGGATCCAACGCAGCGGCACGATTGATTTCGTCCCACTGTTCGGCGAACCGTCCCATCGCGGCCAAGTGCTCGCTGAACCAGTGATGGGCCGTGGCGTTGTTGTCATCGAGCGCGATCGCCTGGCGAAAATGCTGCTCGGCGGCCTCCCACCTCCACTCGTAGTCGCTTTCGAGGTGTGCGCGTGCGGTCCAGGCTTCCGACAGGCTCGGGTCGAGTTCCAGGGCTTTGCGGGCAGCAGCCATGCCCTTGACCGCGATCTCGCCCGGGGGCGTAGGCGAGTAATAGGAGAACACGGCGTAGCTTTCGGCCAGCCCGGCATAGGCGAGGGCATAGGCGGGATCCTCGGCGATGGCGCGCTGGAAGTAGTCGATGGCGAGGTTCAGTCCCCCCGCGGTGCGCCGGTTCCAGTGATAGCGGCCCCGAAGATAGTTGCGGTGCGCCTCGGGACTCACCGCTTCCCGGCCGGCGGGGTTTCGCCGCCGCGACTCGCTCAGCCGGAGGTGGAGAGTAGAGGCGATCTCCCGGACGATCTGTTCGCGGAGAAGGGGAACGCTGGTGAGCTTGCGGTCAAAGCGTTCTCCCCAGAGGAGTGTGTTGTCGCGGACGCTGACGAGTTCCACCCGAATGCTGAGGTCCGATCCCCGCTGCGTGACACTCCCGGTCAGGACGGCTTCGGCGTTCAGCAGGCGCCCGGCATCGAGAGGGTCACGGGTTTGGCGGTTGACGGCGGCGACGGCGGTCTGTGCGATCACGCGGACGGGGAGTTGCGGGAGTCCAGACAGCCGGCGAGTTATGCCATCGGCCAGCCCTTCACTGAGGTACTCAGTATTGGTGTCGCTGCGCTCGTTGGTGAATGGCAGCACCGCCAAGGACGCAAGGGGGGGCTGCAACCGCACGCGGGGATCAAACCAAAGGACGCTGGCAAGCAGTGCGCCCGCCGACAGCGCAGTGGCCCAGCGCAGGGAGCGCCGCCGCCCACCAGGCTCCGGGGGCGATTCCGGAACGCCGAGGTCAGGCGGCTTTGACCGGGCGGCCAGCCAGGCATCCAACTCACTGACCTTGGCATAGACGGTACCTCCGCTGGCGTGTTTGTGGCGGTGAACGGGAAGGTGTTCGGTTTGCTCCCAGCGCTGCACCGTCCGGACGGAGGTGCGGAGGAAAGACGCAATGTCCTTCCAGGAGGTTAACGTTCCCGACGCCCGATCCTGGAGGGGAACGGGCTTTGGCCGCAGGTTCGCGTTCTCCATGGCTCACGGTCCGAATGGGGCCGTACTATGCCAATGCTATCCCCGGCCTGGCGCGGGCGCAATGCCCTGTTCGAATAAACGGTCCGACGGCAAAGAATGCGGGGAAAACGCTCCCGTAGCGCCGTGATGACAGCGTTTGGGGCAACTCGGCAGGTCGGTGTCGCGTGCCTGGCGTAGTTTGTCATGCACGGGCCGGGCGCACTCCGCTCTATAAGCGAAGGGAAGGAGTTTAGAAACCATGATCGCTCGTCTGCGATGTTTACCTCTGCTCACGGCCGCGCTCGCCAACCCGCTGCTCGGCCAACCCTTGTCCCAGGCGGCACAGATCTACCTGGTCGAACTCATGGGCGAGCCGATGGCGGCACTGGCGGGACCGGCGCCGGCCAGCCCGGTGAGTTCCAAATTCCGCTTCGCCGAGATCCGTCGCCAGCAGGCCGACGTGGCACCGCCGCTGACCGCGGCTGGGGCGCGAGTTCATGCCCGCCTTGAGAACGTTGTTAACGGCTTCATTGTTTCGGCGACGCCGGAGGTGGCGGCGCGGCTGCGCACCATACCCGGCGTGCGGTCCGTCCTCCCTGACTGCGAGGCCGTTCCGGCCAGCGACAAGGCCGTGGAGATGAACGGCATCGCGGAGGCGTGGAACTGGATCGGCGGACGCGACCTCGCGGGCGAGGGAATCCGGATCGCCTTCATCGACAGTGGGATTGTGCCCGATCACCCCGCATTCCGCGATACCGGCGTACGGCCACCGCCGGGGTTCCCGAAGGGCAACACCCCGCAGGACATCGCGGTCGCCAGTGGGCGGATTATCGTGGCTCGCCATAGTGCTCCGGTAGTGGCGGGCCGGCCCGCCGCCGCCAACGAGACGGTGACAGATACGACGGGCCACGGCACGGCAGTGGCCTCGGTGGCCGCGGGGACGCCGCACCAGGCGCCGTTCGGCTTTCTGTCGGGAGTAGCGCCCAAGGCTTGGCTTGGGATCTATACGGCCAGCGGCGGAACCAGCATCATCAAGTCCCTTGACGATGCCATTGCCGACGGAATGCAGATTGTGAACATCAGCTTCATGTTCACGAACAGCGCTGTTGAGGATGTACGTTCGGCATTGCGGCTGGCGGTTGACCGGGCAGCGCATGCCGGCGTGATCGTAGTCATGCCGACGGGCCCGCTGGGTCCGGCACGAGGCACCATTATGGACCCACCGAACGCCTCGAGCGTGGTCACGGTTGGCGGCACGCCGAACTCGCGGATGTATGCCGGTTCGGTCAGCTTCGGAAACGGCCCGGCCAGACAGGCATTTCCCGGGAGTAACCGTTGGTTCCTCGGCAGCCTGGAAAGCCCTGACCGGCTCACCGCGCCGGCCGTTGACTTGACCACGCTCGACGCCACCGGCGGCGCCTGCAACGCGCTGCCCGCCGGGAGTCTGACCGGACGCATCGTCGTTGCCAACTTCGCCGGCTGTACGCCGGAGGTGAAGCTGCGGAACCTGGGAGAGGCTGGTGCCACCGGCGCCATCTTCCATACAGCCAACGCGGCAACCGCTCCGGCCCGCTTCCAGGCGGGCACGGCCACATTGGGCGGAGTCGTCGTTGGTTTTGAGGACGGCCGGGCACTGGTGGAATCGCTACGCCAGGGGCAGACGACAGTAACCATCCAGTTCGACGCCGTCTCCTATCCGCTGGCCGCTAACATGGTCGCGCCGTATTCGGGGCGGGGCCCCACCTTCGACCACCGCATCAAGCCTGATCTGGTAGCCGTTGGTGACCCACGCTACGTCGCGGCACAGAAGACCAACCCTGCCGGCCAGCTCTATTCGCCATCCGGCTATGCCACGCGTTTTGGTAACCCGGCCCCGAGCTTCGCCACCGCCACGGTTTCTGGCGCATTCGCGGTACTGATGGGTAAGCGGACCGGGTTGACCGCGGACCACTACCGGTCTCTGCTGATCAACAGCGCCACACCCGTGGTCACGGCTGACGGCAGTGTTACGCCGGTAATGGAAGGGGGCGCCGGGGCGCTGAACCTGCTGGCGGCCCTGAAGAATACAGTAGCCGTATATCCCACCTCGCTCAGCTACGGGATCGCCTCGAAGAATATCTCCCAGCACCGCTCGCTGTCCATCACCAACCTGGGCAGTGCGGCCGAAACCTATACCATACGGGCCATACCCTTTGACACGGCGCCACCGCTGAAGATTATGAACGTACCGTCCATCTGCATGCTGACGGACGAGGCGTGCATTGCGCGCGGCTCGGACTCGCTTACCGTCGAGGTGCAAGCCGGCAAGACCGTCGCGGTGTATCCGCGATGGCATGCAACGGATCTGGCACCTGGAGAGTACCAGGGCATGATCGCGATTGATGGTACCGCAGGCCACGGTGTGACGACCTATGTTCCCTACTGGCTGGGTGTCCCATCCGGCATTCCGGCCTCGGTCCGCTCTCCTGTCAACGCCTTCCTTGCCGATCCAACGCCATTCGCGGAGTACTGGAATGAACCGGCCGCAAATGCCACGTACCCTGGCACGGAGGGTTGGTTGTTTTACCTGGTGACGGACTCGACCGGGTTGGCCATTACCGATCCCGCCGAGTTGCAGTTCACCGGAACCGTGGTCGCCGGCGCAGGCCGCATCGGCTCCCCGTCGCCGGTGCCCGGCTCCTTCGGCGCTATCCGCATTCCGGTGACCCTCGGTCCATCCCCGGGAGCGAACACCTTCCGTTTCCAGTTTGGAGCCACACCCGCTATCACTGCCACGGTGACGGCGGTCGCGCGGCCCTGACGGGTGGGACCTGCCGCACAAGGGCTGAAGACCATCCTTTGTGCGGCAGAGTCCGCTGGTTGCGGGCGAGCGGATTTGCTTCCCACTGCTACGGGGGTACCGGCTCGCTCGCGGCCGTGCGGGCGCTATCAGTGGCCGCCCGATCCCGTACCTGCGGCGCCGTCCACAGCAACCGCTTTTCCATCTTCGACAGTTTCATCCGGATGAGCGACCACGGTGTCACCTTCCTTGAGTCCGGAGAGGATTTCGGCAGCAACACCAGACCGGTGCCCTATCTGTACGGCACGCCGCCGCGCCACTCCGCCCTCCACCGCGAATACCGCCCAGCCGCCGTTCACGCGAAAGAGTGAGTTGACCGGGACTTGTAGCACACGCTCCCCTTCCCACAGCACAAAGGATGCTTCGACGCGGTAACCGTCACCCAGCCGCTGCCATTCCTCCTCCGGCGAGGTTATGTCCGCCACCACGCGAACCCGCTGTTCTTCCACACCCAGGGCGGAGACCTTCGTGAACCCGCCCGGCTCGACAACGCGTACGCGAGCTTCCAGCGGTTTCTCGCCGCCCCACCGTTCCAGGACCACGCGCATACCCGGAGTCATCTTTACAGCGTCGGCCGACAGCACCTCCACCATCACTTCAATGGCCCGTGCGTCGCCGACTTCCAGCAGCCCGTCCCCGGGCATGACAACCCCTTCGCTCTCCCGGATCACGCGGATGACACGGCCGCCCGAGGGCGCTGTCACGGGTACCAACTGCCCCTGCCCCGAGGGAGCCGACCGCAGCAGGGCCGCACGTGCCGCCTCCACCTCTGCCCGCGCGTTCCCTACCTCCGCGCGCGCTGTCTCGACGTTGCGTTCCGCGGCGGCAACCTCCGCCTCGGCGCGCCGCAGCTCGGAGCGCGTTTTTTCCACCCGCGACGCCGCGATGTCTCCGGACTTGCGGAGTGCCTCCTCCCGCTGGTCCTGCGCTCGCCAGTATTCCAGGTCGGCCCGCGCCGCGCGCACCTGCTGTTCCAGCGCGGCGATGCGCGATTCGGCCACCGCGCGAGCTGATTCGGCGGCCTTCACCCGCGCCTCGCTCTGCTCTTCGGTGCGTGCGTCCAGCACGGCCGGCCGCGGCGGTTCCAGGACGGCAATGCGCTGCCCGCTCTTCACCACGTCGCCGGCTTTCCAATCCAGGCGGCGGATATACCCACCCACCGGCGCGGAGATGATATAGCGGGAGCGCAGCCGCGTCCGGCCTTCCTCTTCCACCGAAACGCGCAACGGCCCGGTCTTCACCGCGACCGCCTCGATGGGCACGGGTTGGGGCCGCAAACCCATGACGATTCCCACCGCCACCAGCGCCGCAACGGCAATGATCCATAACCATCGTTTCAAGCTGTGTTTACTCCCGTGCCTTTAGCACTTCCACCAGGTCCAAATGGCTCACTTTGCGGCCGACCGCCGCCGCCGAGACGACCGTGGAAACCGCCACCACCAGCGCGGCCAGCGCATAGGTTGACGGATCCACCACGACCGGCACACGGAACAACTCGGTTTGCGACATCTGTGCCATCACTCCGGCCAGCCAGCGTCCAAACAGCAATCCGGCGGGGATCGCCAGGAAGACCAGGACCGCCAGTTCGCCCAGCAGGATGTAGGCGACTTCGCCCCGCGTGTAACCGAGCACGCGCAAGCTTGCCAATTCGCGGCTGCGCTCGCTGAGGGCGATGCGCACCGTATTATAGACGACGCCGATGGCAATGGTTGACGCCAGAATCACGTTGAAGAACGCGAAAGTCAGCATCTGTTTGGCGATGGTCTCGTAGAAACTTTCCAATGCCTGGGCCCGGGCGCCGGTGCCTGCCACCGCAGGCATGGCCTTCAGCCGGCGGTAGATTTCCGGCGCATAACTCATGTCGGCCTGGAGAAAAGCGCCGCTCAGGCTGTCGCCCTCCCGCAGCACCCGGTTGAGCGAATCGCGGTGCATGTAGCCCGCTACGCCGATGTACTCGCTTACCAGCGCCGCCACTGGCACCTGGCGCACGGCTCGCGAGCCCTCCAGCAACTCTACCGTGAGGGTGTCGCCCGGTTTCACACCCAGCATCTTGCCCAAATGATCGGTCAACAGGATGCCCTCCGGCGGCACCTCCACCGGCTGGAGTTTGTCGTTTAGCAGGCGCCGCAGGCGGCCTTCCGGTTCGATGCCGGTGATTGCCGTCCGGTAGCTGTTCTGCTCAAAGCGCAGGCGTGCCGCGACGCTGCGTGTCGGCTCCACATAGCTGACCCCCGGCAGGCTGGCCAGCGAATACAGGGCGCGGTTGGAGACCGGACCGACAAACGTAACGCTGATATCCTCCAACTGCGCGCGCCGCAACTGGGCGAACACCATGTAGTCGACGGCGTCGCCCCAGAAACCGCCCAGCACCAGGATGCCGGTGGACATCGCGACACCCCCGATAGACATCAGACTTTTCATGGGCCGCCGCTCGATGTTGCGGAGAATCATACGGGTGGGCTGCGCAAACCAGCGCGCGCCCAGTCGCTCCATGAGACTGATGTTGTAGGTGCCCGGCGGGGCAGGCTGCATGGCGACTGCCGGAGATTCGGCCGCGGACCGCATGACCGACACCACCGTGCCGACGCCCGCAGCGACGATGCTGACCAGGGCCGATACCAACAGCACTCCCGGACGGAGAGAAAACTCCAGATAAGGAAAGCGGTAAACGTCCTTGTAGAGTTGTGCCATTCCGCTGCCCAGCCAGTGCCCGCCGGCGATCCCCAAGGCCAGACCCAACGCCGCAATCACCGCCGTGAACTTCAGAAAATGCCACACGACGGAGGCCGTGGAGTAGCCGAAGGCTTTCAAAATGGCGATCTGGCCGCGCTGCGTTGCCATCAGCCGGCCCACCACGACATTCAACAGGAAGGCCGCGACGGAGAGGAAAATCACCGGAAAAACCGTCGCCATCACGCCCAATTGCTTGAATTCTTCCGAAAGATAGCGATGGGAGATCTGCGTCTCGCGTCCGAACACCCCCTGGCCGCCATAAGGACGCAGGATCGCATCGATGGCAGCGGCCACATCCTCCACCTGCGTCCCCGGCGTGAGCGTGCCCACCAGTTCGTTGAAGGCGCCGGTCATGTTGTAGGCAGCTTCCAGCGGCTCACGCTGCATCCAGAGAATGCAGTAGCTTTTGAAATCAGGGACGATGGAGCCGGGGGCCAACTGATAGATGACCTCCGGAGTTGACACCACGCCGACAATCCGGAAAACCTTCTTCTTCCCATTGATGGTGATGTTCAGCGGGAAGTCCGGAATCAGCTTGTGCGCTTTCGCAAACCCGTCACTGACCACCGCCTCGTTGTCGCGCCCGGGCTCCGGCAGCCGGCCGGCGTGGACGTGCAGCAGGTTCAATGCTCCCGCGTGCTCCGGCAGCGAGATGATCGAGCCGGAGACTGGCATCGCGTAAGAAGGCAACTCGATGTTCGCCGGCGCAATCACGCGGTCTTCCACCACCTGTACGCCGGGCAAAGCCGCTACGCGGTCCCGCACGCTGGCCGGAGCGCGCTTCAACCCGACGAAGAATTCGGGAAAGCGATATTGCCGGTAGAGGCTGGCCTGGGTGGTGAGGAGCGAATCGAGCGTGGCGGCCGACATCACATAGGTGGCGATGCCGGCGCCGAGCACGCAGGCGATGGCGATCACCTGCCCGCGCACGTGCCACAGATCCCGAAACAGCTTAATATCAAGTGCCCGCATGGTACGGCTTTACCAGTGCAGGTCCTTCGGACTGCGCCGCTTCTCGTTTTGCTCCACCGTGGTGACGTGCCCGTTGCTCATGTGCACCACGCGGTCGGCCATGCCGGCAATGTCCGCGTTGTGGGTGATGACGGCGGTGGCCGCGCGCAGTTCCTTGTTCACGCGGTCAATAGCCTCCAGCACGATGACACCGGTTTCCGAGTCCAGCGCGCCAGTGGGCTCGTCGCACAGCAGCACCGAGGGGCGCTTGGCGATGGCGCGGGCAATGGCGACACGCTGCTGCTGGCCGCCGGATAGCTGCGAAGGAAAGTGATGCATGCGGTCGCCGAGGCCCACCATCTCCAGCGCTTCGGCCGGCTTCATAGGATTGTCGGCAATCTCCGTTACGGCCGCCACGTTTTCCAATGCCGTCAAACTCGGAATCAGATTGTAGAACTGAAACACAAAGCCTACATGACGACGGCGGTATTGCGTGAGTTCCTTGTCTCTGGCTTTGGTAATATCCAGGCCGCGATAGAGCACCGTACCGCCGCTGGCGCGGTCCAAGCCGCCCAGAATGTTCAGAATAGTGGATTTGCCGCTGCCCGATGGTCCCAGCAGTACCATCATCTCGCCGGCAAACAGTTCCAGGTCGACGCCGCGGAGGGCATGCACCTGCACTTCTCCCATGTCATAGACCTTGGTAACACCACGCGCGGAGAATACAGCCTCGGCAACCACAGATTCCAGTGTAGACGTTCCACCCGCCATGGCCCAAAGTTCAGTATCCTGAAGAACTCACTACGATGCGTCCGTTACTGTGCCTGACCCTCGCCTGGAGCCTTGTTGCCGCCGAGCGGCCCGTCCCGCCGCCCGGAGTTCCGGTGCCGCCGAATGACAAAGCCGATCTCGAAGGCGGCCTCGCCCGCCTGTCGGCGTCCATCGACCGGATCAAGGACAACCTGCTGGCGCCGGACGTCATCGTCTATCGCGATGCGGTGCGTTTCGCGCTCACCTATAACGAATTCTTCAAGGTGGAAGAGATCGCCCGGGCCAAGGAACTGCTGCGCCAAGGCCAGGAACGGGCCGACGCGCTCAGCCGCGGCCAGGCGCCCTGGACCACCGCAACGGGCCTGGTGGTGCGCGGGTATCGCAGCCGCATTGATGACAGCGTGCAGCCGTACGGCTTGGTGATTCCCGAATCGTGGAATCCGAAGTCGCCGAAAAAGCACCGCCTCGACGCCTGGTTCCATGGACGCGGCGAGACGCTGAGCGAGGTCAACTTCATCGTGGAACGCCAGACGCGCCCCGGCGAGTTTACCCCGCCTGACACCTTCGTGCTGCACCTGTACGGCCGCTACTGCAATGCCAACAAGTTCGCCGGCGAGGTGGATCTGTTCGAAGCCCTGCGCGAGGTGCGGCGCCACTACAACATTGACCACAACCGGCTGGTGATGCGCGGCTTTTCGATGGGCGGCGCGGCGGCCTGGCAGTTCGGAGCGCACTTTGCCGGACAGTGGGCGGCGGTGGCGCCGGGCGCCGGCTTCAGCGAGACTGCCGAGTTCCTCAAGGTCTTTCAGAACGAGGCGGTGAAACCCACCGCCTGGGAACAGAAACTGTGGCGCATGTACGACGCTACCGAGTATGCCCTGAACTTCTTCAACACCCCGCTGGTGGCGTATTCCGGCGAGATCGACCGGCAGAAGCAGGCGGCGGACATCATGGCGAAGTACCTGGCCAAAGAGGGCATCACGATGACGCACATCATCGGGCCGAACACGCCGCACCGTTATCACCCGGATTCGAAAGTGGAGATCAACCGCCGCATCGACGCGATTGCCGAGAAGGGCCGCGATCCCTATCCACGCACGCTGAAGTTCACAACCTACACGCTGCAGTACAACCGCATGAAGTGGCTGGTGCTGGACGGCCTGGCCCAGCATTGGGAAAAAGCCATCGTGAAGGCGGACGTTGCATCCGATCAGCAAGTGAACGTCGCCACACAGAACGTTACGGCTCTGACACTGGACTTCGGGCCGGGCGGTTGCCCGCTGGCTGCGGACAGCAAGCCGCGGGTGGTGATCGACGGGCAGTCGATTACGGTGCACGGGCCCGAGTCCGACCGGTCCTGGCGGGCGCACTTCCGTAAGAACGGGACGCAGTGGACGAAGGTCGACTCCGCGCGCGGCGGAGAGTTGCAGAAGCGCCACGGCCTGCAGGGGCCTATCGACCACGCCTTCATGCAGCGGTTCCTGATCGTGCTGCCGACCGGCGAAGCGGCCATCAAAGGACCGGCGGAGCGTATCGCCGCCGAGCAGGCACGCTCCATCACCGAATGGCGCCGGCAGTTCCGCGGCGATGCGCGGGTGAAGAAGGACACGGAGGTTACCGACGCCGATATCGCCGACTCCAACCTGATTCTGTGGGGTGACCCGGGCAGCAACAAGGTGCTGGCACGCGTTGCCGACAAACTGCCCGTCCAGTGGAGCGCGGCCGGAATTAAGGTTGGCGGCCAGTCGTATTCGGCGGGAGAGCACTACCCTGCCCTGATCTATCCGAATCCGCTAAACCCGAACCACTACATTGTGGTCAACTCCAGCTTCACCTACCGCGAGTACGATTACCTCAACAACGCGCGGCAGGTTTCCAAACTGCCCGACTGGGCGATTGTGGACGTGACGCAACCGGCCGACGGCCGCTGGCCGGGGCGCATCGCGAACGCCGGCTTCTTCAGCGAAAGGTGGCAACTCCAGTAATGACGCGCGCAGCCCTGTTGCTGTCCCTGGCCGTATCCCTCTCCGCCCAGCGGCCCGAGTGGCGGATGGAGAACCCAAAGGTGGAACTCGCGGTGGATAAAGGCGGTGGCTCCATCGTGACGTTTCAATTCAAGGATCAGAAGCTGAATCCGCTCAAGTGGGCCAATCAAGGGCCGGTGAATGAAAACCGGGCGATGGCGCACTTCGTCTGCCTGGATCGCTGGGGTCAACCGTCAGAGGCCGAACTGAAGAACGGCATGCCCTTCCACGGCGAAGCCACGCGCGTGATGTGGCAGGGCGAAGCCGGCGGCACCAAGGGCCGCATGACCGCCTCACTGCCCATGGCCGGGCTCGACATCGTGCGTACCATCGAGGTGCATCCCTCGGGCGCAGGTTTTCAGGTGACCGAAGCGGTGACAAATCGCAACAAACTAGGGCGCCCCTACAACATGGTGCAGCACCCCACCATCGGCGCGCCGTTCCTGGATGAATCGGTGGTGGTGGATGCCAATGCACGGCGCGGCTTTGCGCAATCCTCGCCGCTGCCGAATCCCGAAGAGCCCTCGTTCTATTGGCCGCAGGCATTGAAGGATGGTCAGCCGATCAGCCTGCGCCATCTGACCAATGATCCGGATCCCAACGTCGTCAGCTTTGTCGTCGAAGACGAGATGGGCTGGGTGACCGCGGCCAATGCGGCAAAAGGCCTGCTGCTGGGCTATGCCTGGCGCACCAGCGAGTACCCGTGGCTGAACATCTGGCGCCATGTCACACCCGATGGCAAACCCATGGCGCGGGGCCTGGAGTTCGGCACCACCGGATTGCACCAGCCCTTCGGCGTGCTGCTGAAAAAAGGGCGCATTTTCGGACGTCCGCTCACTGCCTGGATTGAGCCGGGGGAAACCCAGACCCGCACGTACGTCGCCTTCCTGTTGAAGATTCCAGCCGACTTCCAGGGAGTGCAGCAGGTGACCCGGCAAGGCAATCAGTTTACTGTCAAGGAGCGGAACACGAATCGCGAGTTCCGCGTGGAGTAGCAACGCCGTGAAGATCAAGAGTGTCGAAGCATTCCTTCTCTCCTATCCGTTCCGCGATCCGGTAAAGCTGGAGTATTTCGGCGGCACGCGCCAGATCCTCAAGCGTGATGCCATGCTGATACGCGTACGGTCGGAGGACGGCACCACGGGCTACGGCCCGGGCGCGGCCAGCGAACACTGGCGCAAGCGCATCAATGAGGAGATCGCGCCGTTTTTGTATGGGCGAGTCGCCATTGAGCCGGACGCGCTGCGGGTGCAGTTTCAGAAAACTGAGCCCGATGCGGAACTGTGGAAGATCTACTGTTGTGTCGAAGTGGCGCTGTATGATCTGGCCGGCAAGCGCAAGGGCATCCCGGTATCGGAGTTTTTAGGCGGCCGTGTGCGCGATCGGATCCGCGTCTACGGCAGTTCCGGCATGTACATGCCGCCCGAAGGGTACGCGCGGGAAGCGGCTCTGGCGCAGAAGCTTGGCTTCCCTGCCTACAAGATGCGCCCCGCGCTTGGACCGGATGGGGATATCCGCAGCGTGGAACTGATGCGAGAAGCCACCGGGATCAGCTTCGAAATCATGGTGGACGCCCACACGTGGTGGAGGATGGGCGACCGTTCGTATTCGCTTGATACCGTCGAGCAGGTGGCTCGCGAGATGGCGAAGTTCGATATTACCTGGCTGGAAGAGCCCATTCTGCCCGACAACCACGACGGCTACCGGAAGCTGAAGGAACTGGATATCGTCCCGCTGGCCAGCGGCGAGCATGAGCCCGATGAGCAGGGCTTCGCCGATCTGCTCGCCGGGTGTGTCGATTATCTCCAGATGGACGTGGTGTGCCAGGGCGGCTACAGCCTGGCCCGCCGCCTGTTCGCCGAGCTGCAAACCCAGGAACTGCGGTTTGCGTTCCACAGCTGGGGCACGTCACTGGAGTTGGCGGCGGCGGCGCAGATCGGCATCTGCTGGCCGGACAACGTAGTGGAGTGGCTGGAATACCCCTGCTACAGCACGCCGGAGCATCAATTCATGTACGAGTGGCCGCTGGCCACCGACATCTGCAAAACCCAGTTTGAAATCGTGAATGGCGAGATGGTGGTGCCGAACGGCCCGGGATTGGGTGTCGAGGTGGACGAGTCGGTGATTGAACGCTACCCGTGGATCCCCGGCCCGTGGTCCTTCTTCACCTTGATCTCGCCGAATGAGACCTTCGCTGTGATCTCCGATCACAGCGTTAAGTGGACCGGCAAGGCATGAACTGGCTCGTTCCGGCAGCATGGGCCGGCGCAGTGGTGGCTGGAGGCGTGATGGCGTGGGCCGTGCGGGCTCCGCGGTCGACACTGCTGGCCCCATCGGTATGGCAAGGGCCGAGGAACCGCAAGGCTCTGGCATTGACCTTTGATGACGGGCCGAGTGAGTCCACGCCCGAACTGCTGTCGTTATTGGCCGAACATCAGGCGAAAGCCACGTTCTTCGTGATTGGCACGAATGTCGAACGGCTGCCGGAGGTTGCCCGCCAGATAGTGGCCGCGGGCCACGACATCGGCAACCATACCTACACGCATTCTCCGCTTTATCTTCGTCACGCCCAATTCATTGCCGACGAGCTTGGGCTCTGCCAGCAGGCCATTTGGAACGCCACCGGCGTGGCCGCGGACTACTTCCGCCCGCCGTATGGCTGCCGCTGGTTTGGGCTCCGCTCCGCACAGCAGGCCTATCAGTTGCAGGGCATCATGTGGTCCGCGATTGGCTTGGATTGGAAGCTCTCCGGAGCGGCCATCGCGCCTCGGCTGAGAAAAGCAGCCCGGAATGGCGCTATCCTATGCCTTCATGACGGACGCGAGCGCCGTCAGCAACCGGATATCCGGAGTACGTTGGAAGCCGCCCGTGTTCTGTTGCCGCAACTGCGCGCGGAAGGCTATGATTTGGTGACGATCAGCGATCTCTTATGCCCGACACAACACTCGAACGCGTAATCCGCGTCATCGTGAAAACGCAACACTACCCGCCGGACAAGGCGGCTCTCGTGACAGAGGAGGCAACCTTCGCGGACCTCGGCATCGATTCGCTGGACGGCATTAATATCGTCTTTGCCCTGGAGAACGAGTTCGACGTCAGCATCCCCGATGAAGGCGCCAAAACCATGAAGGGGGTCGTGGACATCGTTCAAGGCATTGATAAACTCCTGTCCGAAAAGAGCGCTGCTTCGTGAGTTCCCATCGAGTCGCCATCACCGGTTTCGGCGCGTTCTGTGCCGCCGGCCGCAATGCATCGCAAGTCTGGCAGTCCCTACGCGACGGCCGTTCCGGCATTGGTGCCTGGGACGGGATTCCGGGCCTGCGGATGCCGGTGGCCGCCCGGATCCAGGGCTATCAGCCGCTGGAGCATGTCTCCGAACGGGAGACCGACCTGCTGGATCTTTTCGCGCAGTTCGCGCTGATCGCCGCGCGGGAAGCCGTCAAGCACTCCGGCATAGAGCTCACGCAGTCGATCCAGGAAAATGGCGCCGTAATCACCGGCTGTGCCGTTGGCGGTAAGACCACCGAGGACGATGGTTTTGTCGACCTGTACCGGAAAGATAAGTCGCGCCTGCATCCGATGGTGGTGCCGCGCACCATGGCGAACGCCGCTGCCAGCATCGTGGCCACGGAATTCGGCCTCACGGGACCAAGCTTCAACTTCGCCACCGCTTGCGCATCGTCCAACCATGCGCTGGCGCACGGGTATCGCATGGTCCGGTCCGGCGAACTCGAAGTGGCGATCGTCGGCGGCAGTGAAGCCCCCTTTTCTTACGGCCATTTGAAGGCGTGGGAAGCGTTGCGCGTCGTGGCGCCCGATACCTGCCGGCCCTTCTCGCAAGGACGCCGCGGTATGGTGCTGGGCGAGGGATCAGGAATGCTGGTGTTGGAGCCATTTGAAGCGGCGAAGGCACGCGGGGCCACCATCTATGCCGAAATCGTCGGCGCGGGCATGAGCGCGGACGCGCACCACATCACGCAGCCCACCGTGGAAGGCCCATCGCGAGCCATCTGTGCGGCGCTGCGGTCGGCGGCGATCCCGCCCACGGCCGTTGGCTATATCAACGGACACGGCACGGGCACGCTGGCCAACGACGCCACCGAGACTGCCGCCATCCGCACGGTCTTCGGCGATCATGCCGACTTCATCGCGGTCAGCTCCAGCAAGGCCGTGCTGGGACATACGCTGGGTGCGGCCGGTGCGCTGGAGGCAATCGCCACCACGATGTCGCTCTACGAAGGTGTTCTCCCTCCGAACGCCAACTATCTGGCCCCGGACCCCGATTGCGATCTCGACCTCATCCTGGGCATGGCTCGTCCCACCGATGCCGAGTACGCTCTGTCAAATTCCTTCGCTTTTGGGGGATTGAACGCCGTGGTCGCCTTCCGCCGTGTGTAGTGCGCCATAGTGCGCCGGCACCCGCGGCCTGAATATGAGAACGGACATCCAGGCCTTACGCGGACTGGCCGTGCTGCTGGTGATGTTCTATCACGCGACGCCGGCTCGTCTGAAGGCGGGGTACCTCGCAGCGGTACCCACTGGCGGTCCTTCTTCATCCCCCGCCGGTCCAGGGAAGGCCTGGAGTTCAACCGCGCGGTGTTCCAATACCTGCGCGCCACACCTTCCGTCCACACCCGTGGCTCTGTCCAGTTGGCTGCTGATGTATCTGTGCCTCGAACGAAGGCAGCGGCAGCGCCCCATCTTTGCCGCACCGGACGACTGCGGAACCGCGCTGCGGACCCAACGGGAGATGTACAACTCGGTGCTGCCGGTGAAGGCTGCGATCGCGCGCTTCGTCCCGGTGATTCGGGTGGATGAGGCCTTCTGTTCTACAGGCCGATGCGTGGTGGCGGATGACGGCAAACCGCTGTACCTCGATCGCGGCCACCTGTCGCAGCACGGGTCGCTGTACATGGCCAGAAGGCTTCGTCTATCGGAGCAGATTCTGGCACTCGCCCGGTAGCCAAACCCGCGTACAATGTCACATTGGTGACTCGCAGAACTCTTCTTGCATTCCCGATGGCCGCACTGGGTGGGGCGCACGCGCAGGAACGCGCGCCGTCGAATCGCCCCCGTGTGGCCGTGATCATGAACGTGTACTTTCCGAACTCGCATGCCGACGTCTTTGTTGGGCGCCTGCTGGAGGGCTACCGCCTGAATGGCAGGAGCTACCGGCCGCGGGTGGAAACCAAGTCCTTCTACGTGGATCAGTACCCGGTGAACGACATGGCGAAGGAGCAGGCCGAAGAGTACGGGATTACGATCTATCCCGACGTGGCGAGCGCGCTGCGACTAGGAGGCAGCAAACTCGCTGTCGACGGCGTGGCGATCGTCGGCGAGCATGGAAACTACCCGCGCACCCCACGCGGCAACGTGATGTACCCGCGCTGGCAGCGCTTCAACGAAGTAACCACCCTCATGCAGCAGGAAGGCAAAGTGCTGCCGATGTTCCATGACAAGTACTTCGCCTATGACTGGGACGATGCCACGAAGATGTACCAGCGCGTGAAGCAGATGAAGATTCCGTTCTTTTCCGGCTCTTCCCTGCCCTTGACTTGGCGCCGGCCGGCGCTGGAGTTTGAACCGGGCGTGGAGTTGAACGAAATCATGGCGCTCAGCTTTTCCGATCTGGAGGAGCACGGCTATCATGCCGTGGCGCTGCTGCAGGCGATGGCCGAAAAGCGGCGCGGCGGTGAGTCCGGCGTGGCGTCGATTCGCTGCGTGGAAGGCGAGGAGGTGTGGAAACTGGGCCGCCAGGGCGAATGGTCCCAGGAGTTGCTCGACGCCGCGCTCAGCCGCCGCATCAATGGCGGCTATGGGAAAGAGGCGAAGAACCCGCAAGCGATCCTGGTGCGTTATCGCGACGGGCTGAAGGCTTCCATCCTCAATCTGGACGGCCTCACGCGCGACTATATCTTCGCCGCGAAGCTGAAGAACGGCACGGTACAATCGTCGTGTTTCTACATCCAGCTCTGGGTGCACAATCACTGGAGCTTCATGGTGCGCGCGTTTGAAGACGTGGTGCTGACGAAGAAGACACCGCATCCGATTGAGCGCAACTACCTCTCGACCGGCATCACGTTGTTTGGTCTCGAATCCCGCCTGCAAGGACAGAAATGGCTCGATACTCCGCAATTGGCTATTCGCTATTAGTACCGGCGCTACTGGCAGCGCAGACCGTGGATCTGGTGGATGTGGATGCCGTGCGCGCCGAAGGGGATCCGGCCGGCTTTATTCACCAAGTGACGGTGCCCGCCAATCCGCCGGTGGTCCGCTGCGATGTGCTGGTGGCCGGGGCTGGTGCCGGTGGCATGGGAGCCGCGCTGCGTTTGGCCGATCGCGGTCACTCGGTCTGCCTTCTCGAAGAGAGCGATTGGATCGGCGGGCAGATTACGGCCGGCGGCGTGTCGGCGCTCGATGAGAACAAGTTCATCGAGATCAGCGGGGCCACGCGCAGCTACTACGAAATGCGCAATCGCATCCGCGATGTCTATCGCAAGCGGTATACGCTGTCGCCGGCGGCCGCGGCCTGGCAGAACCTGAATCCTGGCTCCTGCTACGTGTCGTCGCTGTGCTTTGAGCCGAAGGTGGGCGTGGAGGTGCTGGAAGCGATGCTGGCGCCCCGCAAAGCCCGGGTACAAACATTTCTTCGATCGCGTGTCTTTTCGTTGGATGTGGCGAATGGGGTGATTCGCAGCGCGTTGGCATACCGCTTCGACAAACGCAGCGTCTTCAAGATCGAGACCCGCTACGTGCTGGACGCAACCGAATTGGGCGATCTGCTGCCGCTGGCCGGCGTGCCCTATGCCGTCGGTTCCGAGGCGCGTAATGAGACCAATGAGCCGCATGCGGCGGCCGAGCCGAACCCCGCCTGCGTGCAGAGCTTCACCTACACCTTCGCGCTCGACGTGAAGCCGGGCGAGAACCACCGCATCGCCAAGCCTGCGCAGTATGAGCGGTTCCGCGACGGGCAGCCGTTCAGCCTTAAGATCACCTACCCCACCGACTTCGGCTGGCGCGGCTCCTTCCAATACAGCATGTTCGGCGAAGACCCGCCGATCCCGAACAACATGTCGCCGAAGCCCTTCTTCAACTGGCGGCGCCTGCTGGCCAAGAAGAACTTCGCCGGACCGAACGCGCCGGAGGACCTGGCGTTGATGAACTGGCCGCGGCAGGATTATCACGACGAGTCCATCCTGGACCGCACGCCGCTCGACCAGGCGCGCATCCTGCAACAGGCCAAGCGAGTGGCGCTGGCGTTTCTCTACTGGCTGCAGACCGACTTGCCGCGCGACGACGGCAAGGGCAACGGCTACCCGGAATTGCGGCTGCGCAAGGAGATCATGGGGACCGAGGACGGCTTGTCGAAGTATCCTTACATCCGCGAGTCGCGGCGCATTCTGGCCCCGGCCGGACGCGTGGTGGAGCAGGATATCGTAGCCGAATACCAGCAGGGCTCGCGCGCCCGCTGGCGGGATGATTCGGTAGGCACCGGCTTCTACATGGTGGACATCCACCCCTGCGGCGCCAACGAACGCGGACGCATGATGATGCCGAAGCCCTTCCAGATTCCCATGGGCTCGCTGTTCCCGCAGAAGGTGACGAACCTGCTGGCGGCCGGCAAGAACATCGGCGTGACTCATTTGACCAACGGCGCCTTCCGTCTGCATCCGGTGGAGTGGAACGTCGGGGAGGCGGCGGCAGTGATTGCGAGTCTGACGCTGCAGACGGGCGCGCGGCCCGCAACAGAGGCCGTGCAAAAGGAGTTATCCAAGGCGGGCGTGCCGCTGGTGTGGTTCGATGATCTGCCGGTGACGCATCCGCACTTTGCCGCCATTCACTACGCGGCACAGCGCGGCTGGTATCCGCTGAACCACTACGATCTGCATGCCTCGCCCGATGCGCCGGTGTCCCGCAACGAAGCAGCTCTCATTTTGTCGCGCTATTTCGAACTCGCCACCACCGATCCAGTGCATCTGGCGGTCAGCCGCGGTTGGATGGCGCGCGACCATCGCAACTGGTTCCATGGCGATCTGCCGCTCTACTGGACGGACTTCCGCGAGGATCAGTTCCCGAAACCGATGCCGGCGTTGAAGACCAACAAATCCGGCCCGGTGACGCGCGCCGAACTGGCCGCAAGGCTGGCACAGTAATGCGACTCGCCCTGCTGTTCGCGTTCCTGCTGGCACCCGCCGCCGTGGCGGAGACAAAGGCCTGCGCGCATCGCGGCGATTCGGAACTCTTCCCGGAGAACACGATTCCGGCCATTGCTTCCGCGGTACAGAAACGCGCCCCGCAGATCGAGTTCGACGTGAAGCACTCGCGCGACCGGCAATTGGTGATCCTGCATGACCGCACGCTGCAACGGACGTCGAATGGGTCTGGCGATGTGTCTGCGTTCACATTGGAGGAGTTGCTGCGGCTGGACTTCGGCACGTGGTTCGGGCCGCGCTTTGCCCGCACGCCGATTCCGACGCTGCGGGATGTGGTGGGGGCGGTGCCCCCTGATCTGTTGATGAACGTGCACCTGGATGCTTCGGACCTGTCGGTGGCGGTGGCGGCGGCGCGGCAGATCGCCAAGCTGGGGCGCATGGAGAACGCTCTGTTCGCGGCCACGGTGGAACAGGCGGCGGAGATCCGCAAGGTGTTCTCCAGGGCGCGCATCTGCAACATGTCACGCCAGGGCGGCAATCTGGAAGCCTACGTGGACAGCACCATCGCGATGCAGGCGGAGTTCATCCAGATCCGCGATGCGGCCGGCGGCGGGATCCCGCCGGGGCTGGCGCGGACCATCGCGAAACTGCATGCCGCCGGAGTCAAGGTGAACTACTTCGGGGCCAACGACGAGACCAAAATGCGGGCGCTGGCCGCTACCGGCGTGGATTACATCCTCACCGACAAGCTGGATCTTTGTATGCGTGTGTTGGGGCCGGCGCGGCGGTAGCGCGGCTTACTGCGGTCCGGCAACACAGGTTCTGAGGGCCGAGTACGGCTCAAATACGCGGCTACCGCCCGGATAAAGAGTCGCGTAAGTCACCGGCTGCGGCTCCGGGCTATTGGCCGAAAAGGTCGCCACAGTTGCCGGACGATCCGGATGCGGCAGATCCACCTCCAGAAGGTATTGCCGTTGCGCCTCCGATTCGTACAGATAGTTCTCCGCCTGGAACGGCGTCAGCAGTTCGTTCAGCCGGCGGCGTTGTGTCTCGTCCAGTGTGGCGAGGTTCTGCTGGCGAAGTCCGGCCTGGCGGTTGGCGATCTCGCGGCGCAGTTTCTCGATCTCGACGGCGAGGGATCCTGCATCGGACGAGCCGCCGGCAAGACTGCGGCGCAACTCCACGCTCGCGTCGATCATTCGGGTGAATGTCTCGCTGGCGTCCTCTGCGTAGGATTTGACGGCCGAGAGGATGGCACCAGCCTGTTCTTCGGACAGTCCCAGCAGCTCGAACAACTCGCCTATCCCACCCAGCCTGGGATCCTCCACCAGGCCTACCCCCTCAAACCCGGTGCCGCCAACCAGAAAGCCGGCATTCGTTGGGGACACGGCGGGGCGGAACTGGAAGGTCGTCGCCAGCCCGAGTTGCACCAGCCTGCTGGAGAGGATCTGCCGCAGGGCGGTGTTACGCAGCAGGAACAGCCTCGTTCGCTGCAGTTCGGTCAAAGCCGCCTGGTTCTTCTGCAACAGATCCGTGAGTGCCGTCTGGCGCTGGCGGCAGAGCGTTTCCAACTCCTGGTAGGCCGTGCCGATCACATCCGCGCTGGGCTCTTCCTTTTGGATTTCCGCGCTGATGCGGCGGTTGCTGTCGAGCGTTCGACTGATGCCCGCACGCTGCGCCTGCGTGTATGCGGCGTTGTTGGCTTCGATAGCCGAAGCTTGGGCCGGCGTGAGGCTCAGATATAGCAGCGATAACAAGGAGAACTGTAGCGGAGCCTGCTGCGCCGGCAACGAGGAAGTGGCCAGCAGCAGTAGGAGTGTGATGTGCATAAGAGGGTGTCCTTCCAGGCGAACGGAGGTTCACTGGATAGTTGCGCAAAAACCAGCGAAATCTGCGTAAGCGATCAATAGTGTTGCACTGGTAACGGAATCGTAACCGAATCGTTACATTCAGCTCCAGAACGGGGTATACTGTGCACTATTAAACACTGTTGGGAGTCGCACACATGAAGGCCCTGTTGCCCGCTCTTTTCCTTTCCGCACTGCTGTGCCCCTCTCTTGCCTTTAGCCAAGCCATTACCGGTACCATCGCCGGCACGGTCACCGACAGTTCCGGCGCCGCGGTGCCGGGCGCCAAGGTGATCGCCACCAACATGGAAACCAATGTCACCGTGACGGTGGAGAGCGATGCCGGCGGCAACTACACCGCAACCCTGCTGCCCCGCGGCACCTATAGCCTGGAAGTCAGTGCCACCGGCTTCAAGAAGGCATCACGTCCGAACATCCTGGTGGCGGTACAACAGACCATCCGCGCCGACGTAACGCTGACCGTCGGCGATGTCTCTGAATCGGTTCAAGTGACGGCGGAGTCGTTCACCGTAGAAACCGAGACTTCTGCCCTGGCAAAGATCGTCGACAACCGTGCGATCGTCAACCTGCCATTGAACACACGCAACGTCTATAACCTCGTGTTTCTGACGCCAGGCGTTACCGGCACCGTGGGCAACAGCTACGGCGACATGCGCTATTCGGTGAACGGCGGCCGGCAGCGGACCATGGACACGCTCATTGATGGCGTGACCGCGGCGCATCCTACCGTGAACGGCTTTGCCGGCATTAGCGTTTTCCCATCCGTCGACGCGATTGAAGAGTTCAAACTGCTGGGCGCCACCTACCCGGCCGAGTTCGGGCGCAGCCTGGGCAGCGTGCTCAACATCGTCTTCAAATCGGGCGGCAACCAGTTCCACGGCAGTGCCTATGAGTTCCTGCGCAATTCGAAACTGGATTCGAACAATTTCTTTGATAACGGGCGCGGGCGGCAACTGGCCAGCTTCAAGCGGTCACAGTTCGGCGGCGTGTTCAATGGGCCCATCAAGAAGGACAAGACATTCTTCATGGTGTCGATGGAGGCCCTGCGGGAGCGCAGCGCCGCGGTGGGTGTGTTTACCGTACCCACCGAGTTGGAGCGGCGCGGCGACTTCTCCCAGACGCGGGTGGCAAACGGGCAGTTGATCCAGGTGTTCGACCCAGCGACAACGCGCCCGGGAGGTTCCGGTAACATCCGCGACGCCTTTGCCGGGAACGTAATTCCGGCCAACCGCCTGGACCCGGTGGCGGCGAACGTGATGAAGTTCTATCCGCTGCCGAACACCCCGCCAACCGGCGTAACCACGCAGAATAACTACACCGCCAGCGTGTCGCGGCCGCTCGATATGACCATGTCGGACTACCGGATCGACCAGGTGCTGTCGTCCTCCAAGCGCCTGTTCGGGCGCTATTCCACGCGCCTGAACGAGAATGCCGATCCGGCCTACTTCCCCAAAGAGCAGCAGATCGCCGAAGGGCGCATCATCCAGGAAGACCATGTGCATGGCGGCGTGATCGACTATACGCAGACCATAACGCCCACCACCATCTACAGCGCCCGCGCGGGCGTGGCGCGAACGCTCTACGTGTTCAACAACCAGGGATTGGGCTTCGTCCCATCCAGCCTGGGGCTGCCCAGCTACATCGACACCGGCGTCGATTTCCTCATGTTCCCGGGCTTTGCGCCGGGCGGCGGCTACCGCAGCCTGGGCGGGGGCGATCACCGCCGGAACGGTTTCATCAGCTACACCACGGCGCACAGCGTTTCGAAGATCATGGGCAAGCACAGCCTGAAGTTCGGAGCCGACATTCGCCTCATGCGGGTCAACACCAACGAAGCGCGGTCGGCCGGCAGCTTCAACTTCAGTGCCGCCGGGACACAAGGCCCTAACCCCAATCAAGCCAGCGCGACGGCAGGTATCGGCCTGGCCAGCATGCTGTTGGGATTCGGCAGCAGCGGCACCATCCAGAACACGTACAAGAACGTTGCCACCCAAAGCTGGTATCACGCCTTCTATGTCCAGGACGATTTCCGCGTCTCGAAGAACCTGACGTTAAACCTGGGCCTGCGGTGGGACATCGACACACCCCGCACCGAGCGCTATAACCGCACCAACTACTTCGACCCCACCGTGGCGACACCGGTTTCGCAACAAATGCAGGGGGTCACCGGTGGGCTGGTATTTGTGGGCATCGACGGCCGTCCGCGGACGCAGTTCCAGGCAGACAAGAACAACTGGGGCCCGCGCGTCGGTCTGAGTTGGCAGTTTATGCCCAAAACGGTCCTGCGCACCGGCTTTGCCATGCTCTACGGACCCTCGCAGCAAGCCGCGGCCGGCACGATCGGGACCATGGGTTTCCGGGCCGATACCAGTTGGGTGACAACGCTGGACGGCGGCTTGACGCCGGCGAACTACCTGCGCAATCCGTTCCCGCAAGGTATTACACCGACGCAAGGCGCCCGGCTCGGCGTGCTGACCCAGCTGGGCGATCGCATTGAAGCCACCACCCAAGACATCGTCTCGCCCTATTCCCAGCAATTCGACATCAACCTGCAGCGGGAACTGCCCTTCGACCTGACGCTGGAAGCGGCCTACGTGCGGACCCGCGGCTTTTACCTCCACCGCAACGACGAAGGCGGCCTGAGTTTGAATCAGTTGGACCCGCAGTACCTCTCGTTGGGAGCAAGGCTGAACGACCGTGTGGCGAACCCGCTGCTGGGCCGGTACAACGCCGGCATCTTCAGTGCCGCCACCATCACCCGGGCTCAGTCGCTACGCCCGTATCCGCAGTTCACCGACATTATTCCGGTCTACTCGGTTGGCGCGCGCAGCTGGTATGACTCGCTGCAGGTGACGTTGAATAAGCGCTTTTCCAAAGGCCTGCAGATCAACACGGCCTACACCTGGGCGAAGAACCTGGACGAAGGCATGGCGCACCAGAACAGTTACGACATCCGCGCTCAGCGCGCGCTGGCCGATATTGACGTGGCACACCGGCTGACGCTCGGCTATGTTTACGAATTGCCGTGGGGGCGAGGGCGCAAGTTTGGCTCCTCCTGGTCGCGGCCCATGGACCTGCTCATCGGCAGTTGGCAATTGAACGGCATCACCACCTTCGCCAGCGGTACGCCGCTACAGATGACGGCCAGCAACAGCGCCGGTATCTTCAACATGGTGACTCGGCCGAACAACAATGGCCAGAGCGCGAAGGTGGACGGCCCTGTTCACCAGAGGCTGAGCCGCTACTTCAATCCCGCGGTCTTCAGCCAACCGGCACCGTTCACGTTCGGCAACCTGAGCCCGCGCGTCGCCGACTTGCGCAATGACGGTATCCGCCACTTCGATCTCTCGCTCTTCAAGGACTTCAACCTCACCGAGCGGCTGCGGCTCCAGTTGCGCGGCGAGGCGTTGAACGCATTCAACACGCCGCGATTCGGCGGGCCGAATACGAGCGTCACGTCCTCTACGGTGGGCGTGATTACGGGTCAGGCTAATTCGCCGCGGCAGATCCAACTGGGTCTGAAGCTGCTGTTCTGATCGTTTGGCGCCGGTCATCCTTGAGGATGGCTTCCAGAGTCCGGAAGGCCTCCTGCAGGCCCTCCTGAACCGGCCACGCCTCCAGATCCGCCTCCTCGCGGGCAGAGACGTTCACCCGGATGTGATCCGGGAAAAGCAGATAGTGACAGGTGTAGGCCTGCCGGCGCACAAACCCCAGCGTCATGCCGTGCCGGCACATCGACACCAGACCGGGTGAGGCAGGGATGTTCGACATCCACAGATCCGGCAGCAGAAACCGGGAGTTAAATCGCGGGATCAGCGCGGTAAACAGCAGAATCGCGACCAGCGCCATGATCCCGGGCGAGGCAAACACGTAATGGTAGGCGTAGTGCAGCGGATGATTGCCCCGTCGGGTTTCGGCAATCGCCTCCTTGTGCGCGGCAAAAGCGGCTAGCAGGTTCGCCCGTGTCGGCTCCTCCAGAAACCTCCGCAGCGTCTCGGTCGTGCACGGGTAGCGGGAGATGGAGCCAAACTGCTGCGTGCTGAGGTCAATGAAGTTGTAGGCCTCCGGTGTGCGCCCGAAGTGCCGTTTGTAGGCCAGATGGACGGCGGTATGCAGGAACGCGTCCGGGCTCACCCCCAGCGCCTTGATCCGATCCTTGCCGATCGCGTCAATCCGGTGCGAGTAGGCAGCTGTGGCCATAGCACTCTCCAACCGGACCGCGGCTTTGCGGGTGAGTTCCGGATACGCGCGCAGCCCGATAACCGTAAACGGTGCCGGCGCGGCGAGGTCCGCCCCCTTGGGAAGGGCCGCGGCGACGTTGGCGATCGCCGACAGAAACCGCGCTCCCGTCACCCCCTCCACGCCGGCGAACAGACTGAACACCGCCCCTGCCTTGCCATTACCGCAAACCACCAGCTGCAGCGCTTTCCGGTAATCGCGATTGCAATAGCCGCCGATATGGATCTGGCTCCCGAGTGCCCCGATGTCCTCCGGGGCCGCGTCCAAATCGAGCGCCAGCAGGAACAACGCGGAGTCGATCCGCCTGATGCCCTCGTCGTGGGGATTGTCATGGACCGCCGCAAGGGTGCCCCGGTCAACAAACCCCGTGAGTGCGCCGTGGCCCGAGTCTTCCGGGTGGCTCTGTGCGTCGGCGGCGATGGCCTGGAAGGTGGCGGTCAAACGTCCCGGCGACAGTGGCCTCCCGTTCTCATAAACCCGAACCTCGTAGAAGCGGCCTGCGGTGGCCACTACGATCGTCTCGCTCTTCGCGTTGTCAACGAACCGCTTGCGCAGGCCGAGTCCACGCCGGTAAAGAGCAACGGTGCGGCCGTACAGGTGCGACTCGCGTGCTGTGTTGTCGCGCGCTTCGTCCTTCCCCTGCAACGTGGCGTACACCAGTTTCCCCGCGCGCACGAACGGGTTGTTATCGCCGTCCTCCATCACGCCGGAGAACGACAGTTCGGGGTAAAGCACCTTGAAGATCGGATCGATCGTTTCCTGATCGAACGGATTGATCCCCTGCTTAGCCAAGGCAATCATTCGCAGCCGTGTCTTCTCACAGTGCCGGACGACACCCAACAGCGACATCGCACGGCGAAATACAGTACGGCGGCCGGGATCGGAAATCGCGAGTTCGGCTAGTTGGTCTATGACGACATCAGCCGCAGGGAAGGCCGATTCGACGTCGGCCAGCCGTGGGGCGCTCGAAGCCATGGCTAATCTTATCGTCGCACGTACTTTTTAATACAGCTTTGGAGCCCGAGAGCCGGGTCCAGGTTTGTCTTACGGCCGGCTGACAATCATACCTAGGAGGGCCCAAGTGTATCCTAAGCAGCATTCTGATCACGATGTCCATTGCGAGAGAGGTCTACCTTAGCCCACCTTAGCCGCCCCTGCGCACTTCCCTACCCGCGTTTCATGTTCCCGACTACCCAGTTCTGTTTGACACGCCTGCTTACGCAACGGGGAATTGTGTTGTATCATTCACGAGTTCCACTACTGTGAGCATGGAGACCGCGATGCCTGGGAATGCCGGGGAGATCACGCAGTATCTGCAGCGCCTTCGGGAGGGGGACCGGTCGGCCGAAGAACCCCTGGCGGAGGCAGTCTACAGCCGCATGCGGGAACTCAGCCGGGCGGTGATGGGCACGCGCGCCGCAGGCGCCAGCCTGCAGCCGACTGCCCTCGCCAACGAGGTGCTGCTCGAACTCATCCGCCTGCGCAGCGTGGACTGGCAGGATCGGGCCCATTTCTTCCGCATGGCCGCACGGATGTTGCGGCGGCGCCTGATCGATCACATCCGGCGCGCCAACAGGCGTCCACCACAATCCGGTGAGGCGGTCGACGACTTGCTGCTGCCGTCCGAAGACCGGTTCCCGGAGATCCTGGCGGTTCATGAGGGCCTTGACGAGCTAGCGCTAATCGATCCATCTTTGGCGGAACTGATCGAAATGATCTATTTCGGCGGCGTGACAGTGAGCGCGGCAGCGGAGTTGCGCGGGGTCTCCGAGAAGACTATCGACCGGCACCTGGACTTGGGACGGCGCTGGTTGTGGAGAAAGTTAACTTTTCGTCCCTTAAAGGTGAAATCCGACGCTTATGCATTTGACCGCCCATGAATGCGTCCCGCTGGGAATCGATAAAAACCGCGTTCCTGCACGTCAGTAGTCTTCCCGAGGAGTCGAGGGAGGGATTCCTGGCCGGCCTTCGGGCTGCGGACGCGGAGGTGGCGGGGGCGGTGGACGACCTGCTGTCGGAAACCCCGGATGATGACGTGCTGGACATTCGCCGGCCATGCTGGTCCGTGGTTACCTTCGGCGCCACAGCGGAGCCCGCGGCGGCATCCCTGGCGGCCGGAACGGTGCTGGCGGAGCGTTTCGAGATTACCTTCCCGTTGGGTTCCGGGGGCGCCGGCGAAGTGTACCGGGCCTTTGACCGGGCGCAGCGGGATTTCGTCGCCCTCAAGGTACTCCGCCGGGACGTGGTGGCAGATCGTAGCGCAGCGCAAAGCCTTCGTAAGGAGGTCCACACAGCGCGGCAGGTCACTCATCCCAATGTCTGCCGGTTGCACGAGTTCTATCCCGAAGAGCCGGGGCGGCCTCCCTTTCTCACCATGGAGTTGCTGGTCGGCCGGACGCTGCGGGACCGGTTGGAAGCCGAGGGGCCGTATTCGGCGGAGCAGGCCGAACCGCTGGTTCGTCAGATGATTGCCGGTCTGGAATGCGCACACGAGCGTGGCATTGTCCACCGCGACTTCAAGCCGGGCAACGTCATGCTGGTGGACGGCGAGCGCCGTGCGGTGCTGATGGACTTCGGCCTGGCACGCGACCTGATACCCGGCCGCGACCTCTCGGCCACTATCACCGGCAGCGGCTTCGCCGGAACACCCTCCTACATGGCTCCCGAGCAGTTGCAGGGGAAGGCGGCGACGCCGGCAGCGGACATCCATGCGCTGGGCGTGGTGCTGTTTGAGATGCTCACCGGAGGCAGGCCCTTCACCGGGAGCACGCCGGTGGATGCGGCGGCGCAACGTCTGAGCAACGACGCCCCTTGTCCGCGGGTGGACGGGCGCCGGCTCGATCGGCGCTGGGAACGTCTGATCCTCTGTTGCCTGGAGCGCGACGCGCTGCGCCGGCCGCAGACCGCGGCGGAAGTACGCGCGCTGTTGGACAACCCGGTGCCGGTATTCTGGGGACGGCGGCGCCTGTTTAGGGCAGCCGGCGGGGTGGGCATCGCGGCAGCGATGGGCGCGGGCGTGACGGCTTGGCCTAAGCTGGGAAGGAAGGCGCGGGAACGGGAAGAAGCGGCGCTGGCCCAATACCTGCGTGCCAGCAAGCTGCTCGAGGAGTTTTCCCCGGCCAGTGCACGGGCAGCACTCGCCGCCTTGGACGAAGCACTGCGGCTGAATCCGCAATACGCGCTGGCCATGGCAGCCAAGGCCGACGCACACCTTTACCTGAGCCGTGTCGACAGCGGGAACCGCGCCAGTCACCTGGCCGATGCACGACAGGCGGCGGGCAGGGCCGTCCGGCTGGATCCGCAACTGGCCGACGCGCACACCTCTCAGGCTGCGGTGCACCAGGCGGATTGGCGCTGGCGGGAGGCCGAAGGGAGCTACCGCCAGGCCTTGGCTCTGCGTCCGGCAATGGCCCGGGCGCATCGCTGGTATTGCGGATTACTGCTGCAATTTGGGCGTGTGGAGGAGGCCCTGGAACACGCGCGGCGATCAGTGGAGTTAGATCCACATGACCGCGCGGTTCCGGGCACGATTGGCTTTTACTACTTCCTGGCCGGAGATAACCAGAAAGCCCTGGAAACGCTGGAGCCGGCGGTGCGGGAGTTGGACAGCGCCGGCCGCAGCGACAGCACGCGCTTCAACCTGGCCCAGGTATATGCCTGGAGCGGGGCGCAGCACCAGGGCGCGGCGGCCCGGGACTACTTCGCCAAAGCCCTCCGCCAGGCCGAGATCATCCGAGCTTTCGAACAAAGCCGCGGGCAGGCGGGTCCAGCCCTGTCGGACCAGATCTTCGCCCTCATCTATGTCCTTCGCGGCGAAAACGGAAAAGCCGCGCCGTACGTGAAGCGGGTGGAGGCCGATTACGCCCAGCGGCGTATCTGGGTGCTTCCGCTGGCATGGGTCTACGCGCTGCGCGGAGAGACCGAGGCGGCCGTGACGCTGCTGGAGCAGGCCCGGCAGGAGCATGATGCCGGCCTTCTCTACGTAAAGGTGATGCCGCTGCTGCGCAATTTGCATGGCAATCCGCGCTTCGGCGCGCTTTTGGAAGAAATGGGACTGAATCACATCAAGGAGAGATGATATGACCAGTAAAGGCACACGGATTCTGGCGCTGTTGAAGCCGGAGGGCGACCAACTCGGGATCCTGACGCATCATGGGGCCAAGTTCACTGTGGCAGGCGTGGCCACCGACGCTCCGGAGATTAGCGCCAAGGACACGCCGAACTTCTTTAAGATCGCCACGCACCACGGCGCGCGGATCGAACTGCCCAGCGGAGCGCGATCTCTGACGATTTCCAAGGACAAGGATGGGAACGTAATTCTCCGCTTCGATGAATAGGGAGTTGCGCATCACGCCAACGCTTCCACCCGGTTCCGTGTTGGATGGCAACACGGGCGTGGGAGCGTTGCTGCGGGGCGCCCCGGCGGAGGAGGTGGAAGCGGCGTTGCGGGAAGCCATCCGGCGGCAACCGGAGTCTTCGGCCGGCTGGCGCAGCCTGGGTGTGCTGCTGGGGGCGCTGGGGGATTGGAAGGGCTCCGCCGCACACCTGCGGCAGGCGGCCGAGCGGGCGCCGCAAGACGCGACGATTCTGGCGGATTGGGCGGTGGCGTTGCTGTCGTTGGGCCGGAACAGCGAGGCGTTGCGGGTCCTGCACCGGGCGCTGCGGCTGGAACCGCGCGACCGGCAGATCCGCGTTCGACGAGCGGACGTACTCTGGCGGCTGGGCCGCCGCCGCGCGGCTCTCCAGGCCTGTCATGCGCTGTTGCGCGATGAGCCTGACTACGCGCCGGCGCTGCGGTTGCGAGCCATCCTGCAAGCACAGGCGGGCAACTACCACCAGGCGCTTGCCGACTGGAAAGCGGGTACCGGAGGAGCACCGGCGCGAGGCGAAGCCGCCTTCCTTTCCGGCCTGCACTGGCACTGCGGCAACACGCGTGAAAGCGTCGCTATCGGACGCCAACTGCTCGATTCGGGTGGGCTGGACGCGGTGCAGCATTCAGCCTACGTCAGCGCCCGCCTGCACACCGAAGACGAGACGATCGAGGGGGCGCGGCAGGCAGTGGAGGAATGGGGACGCCGGCAGACGTTCACCTTCGCAGCCTTACGATCGGTACATCGCCGCAGCTCTCGGCGGCGGCCGCGTATCGGCTACATGACGCAGGAGTTTCCCGCAGGCCCGGCCATTCACTTCGTGCTGCCGCTGCTGGAGCAGCGCCGCCGGGAGCGATTCACCGTGTACGGCTATCACGTCCATCCCAGACGCGACGCCTGGAGCTGGCGCGCGGCCCGCCACTGCGACCATTGGCGCGAGGCGCTGGATCTGGAATCGCTGGCGCGCCTGATCCGCGAGGATGAACTGGATATCCTGGTGGATCTGTCGGGCCATTACGGGTCGGCACTACTGCTGCTGCAGGAGCGGCACGCCCCGGTGCAGATAACCTTTCCGAACTATCCGGGATCCACCGGAGCACTGGCAGTGGATTACATTCTCACGGACCGCTGGGTCTGCCCACCCGGAGCCGAGCAGCAGTACACCGAAGAGCCGTTGTGGCTGAGCCCGGGCTACTTGCCTTACCGCCCCCCGCTGACGCCGCGGCTCACCCCGCCGCCTTCGATAACCAACGGCTACATCACCTTCGGCCTGCTGCAGCGGCCGTCGAAGTGGAACGCCGGAACCTGGGACGCGGTGGCGCAGGTGCTCCGGCAGGTACCAGGAAGCCGCCTGCTGGTGCACTATTCGGCCACCGAGTTGGACGAACGCGGCTCGGCCTGCCGCCGCCGCATCCGGGAGTGCGTCGAGTCCCGCGGCGTCTCTGGGCGCCGGCTGCTGTTTCGCGGCAGGCTGGCACTAGCCGAACATATGCACCTGCTGTCGCAGGTGGACATCGGCTTGGATACCTTCCCCTACGCCGGCCAGACCACCACCAGCGAATGCCTGTGGATGGGGGTACCGGTGATCAGCGTGGCCGGGCTGCTGCACGTGGCTCGCGTCGGCTGGCAGATTCTTGATCGCGCCGGAGTGGGCGAACTGGCGGCGGACAGCGCCGGCGCGTACGTGGCCAACGCCGTGGAGTTGGCCCGAAACCCGGCGCGCCTGCTCAACTACCGCCGCAACCTGCGCCGGATGATGCGGCAATCGCCGCTGCTGAATGGAGCGGTCGTCCGGGGCATCGAAGAGGCATACCGAGGAGTCCTGAAAGCATGACGCCGTTTCTCCCCCCATATGGTCTTCTGCCGACTCTGGCAAACCCATCAGAGGCTGCCCCGCCGGACTGGCGGAACACCACGCGCTTCCCGGACTGGCTGCGCGAACGGCTGACGTTCTTCCGCGAACACCTGTGGCCGGAGTGGAGCAACGGCGACTGGCAGGGCGCCGCCGCCCACGACATGATTGCGCGTACGAAGGCGGACCTGGGCATCACCAGAAGCCTGCGAAGCTCCGGATTTGATCGTGTTTTTGATGCTCTGCCCCTGTCGACAACCCGGCACCTGGATTGCACCCCGCACCGTTCGTTGTTCACCGAAGAAGACAGCGGACCAGGCCGCCCCGGGGAGGCGCTGCGCCTCTACGACCGGGGCGTCAACCGCGAACTCCTGGAAGCGATGCCGCGGCTGTTTGATCGCGGTGCCGGCCGCAAGTTCTCTATCGGCGCCATCTACTGGTTCAAGCAGCGCCTGCAGCGGCCGCGTCCCTTCCAGGCCGGGCTGCTGCTCAACCTGCCTTTCGATCATGAAGGCGCCAGGACGGCCCTGCACCCCGCCATGATCAGCGGACACGCCATCCAGGGCATGTGCATGCTGCTGTGCGCGGCCGAACGCCTGCATCTGGACAAGGTGGAAATGGCGGACAGCTGCTGGCACGCCTTGCAGCAATACTGTGTCGACTTCGGAGACAGGCGGGTGATGGCCGGCGTGCATTACGCCAGCGACAATCTGTCGTCGTGGATTGTGGCCCTCGACCTGGTAGAGCACACCGTCGACCCCGCCGTCCGGCAAAAGGTGAAAGACGCCGCCTGGAGCGCGATCCGGCGCAGCCTGGTATACCAGCGATTGGATGGGTTGGCCGGCGAGGAGAAGGCCCTCTTTGCCCCGGCATGGGCCGAACTCCACCGCCTCAGCACATAGCGGGTAACGCCGGACGGTCCGTCCTTTCCAGCGGCCCCAAGGCCGCCTCAAGAAACGAGGTATAGGCGGCGCCGTGCCATTCGACATCCAGTTCCACCGCGGTGTCGAAACAGAAGCCCAGGTGGAAGAGCAGAGACAGCCGCTGCTTTTCAAAGGTGGAGGCAAAGCAGGAGGCGGGGAACAACACCGGCGTTCCAAACGCCAGGCAGGGCAGTGCGATGTGCAGGCGGCTGGTGGTCACCTGTTCGGCCGTGCGCAGTTTCGCGAGCAACTCCTCGGCCAGCGCCCATTGTTCCAGCCACGAGAGTGAGCCGATGCTGTTGCTGATTTCGATGTCGGCCGCGCCGCCGGGGGCATCAATGGCGTAACGGCCATGGCGGGCGCCGCAGTAGCGGTCGAAGGTCAGCGTGGCACAGCCGGTCAGTTGGTTGGGAACGGACAGAGCGCCCAGCAGGCCGGCCGTGTAGGGGTCGCGCGCACCCACCGCATGCGGGCTGCGGCGCATCCAGTCGCGAAAGGCGGTTTCGTGACGAGCCAGGTGAACGCCGGCAAACAACACGTTCTCCGGCCGCTGGTGGGCCCGATAGCCGAGCCAGCCGTTCGCTACCAACGGGACGCCAGTGTCCACGTCCGGCGGCATCTCCCGGTCGCGATCGATGCCGGCGCAGAAGGGGCCCAACAGCCGGCAGAGCGCATACGTCTGGATAGCATCGCCGAGGTTGCCGGAGCCCTCATAAGCGAAGACGTAGAAGCGGGGACGAGCCATGGGCGTCAGTGCATCCGCGCCGGCGGAGCCACCTCGACACGAGCCACCTCCGGCAGTTCGGTCAGCCGGTGCATATCGCGCGGGGTGATGTAGCCCTGCACAATGTCACCGAACTGCTCCTCCAGTTGCAACCCGGTGTTCTCCAGCACGGCGGCGGCATGATCCACCGCATCCGCGGTCATGCGGACCGTCACCGCCAGCGGCTCATCCTCCCGGCCCTGTGCGCGGCATTCCTCCACCACCCAACTGGAGTATCCGGCGAGTTTCTCTGGCTCATCACCCATCGCAGCACCCCCTCCTCGAAGGATAGCTCCTTCTCACAGGATGCGGTCCAGTTGCAGCTTGCCGAAGCCCCAACGAGCGTTCCAGGTGACACCGGTATGCACGTCGGACACGCAGCCGGCCACCAGCCGCGCCAGAACTTGCTGCGGCGTCAGCGGGCCGAACTTCTCCAGCAGCAAGGCAACCGCACCCGTGACGACTGGCGCGGCCATGCTGGTTCCCTGCATCATGCGGTATTGTCCGCTGGGGTCCACCAGCGTCGGATCCGCCTGAATCTGCGACGAGAGCGCCGCGGAAATCCACTGGCCTGGGGCAGCGATCTCCGGCTTGTTGCGTTCGTCGCGGCTGGGTCCCGGGCTGGAGAAATGCGCGATGCCGCCAAGCTGGATAGCCGGCTTAATGATCTGGCCTGCCTGGCTGTCCCACTGCCGTTTGGACGCCCAGGCAGCTACCGCGATGGCGCCACGCGAGGTGGCCGGTTCGCCCACCAGGTGGCTGTTCGAAGCACCCGTGGTGAAGCGCGCCATATCCGAGTTCAGAATCCAGGCGTGCACGCGCCCGTCGGTTACCTGGCGGCTGGAAAAGATCAGGCTCCAACCATGTAGAGTGGCACTGGATAACTCCATGACCGTGATGGTGACAAAGACGTTCGTGTCGCCGTTCATGGCAGCTACCGGCGCGACACGGGCCCGCCAGCGCGTGTTGGACATCGCACTGCCGGTCTGAATGAGATCGCCATCGGGCGTACGCAGGACCAGGTCCATCTGATCGCCGGCGGGAATCCAGATGTCGATCATGGCCGAGGCCGGACTGCCGCCATTGCCCGGGTTCAGCAGGATATCGGCAACAAAGCGGGAATTGCCGGGCAGGCGTGCCCCGGCATGAATGCCATCTCCGCTTTCATTGCCCGCCGAAGCCACCACAATGCGCCCGGGACCCACCAGGCGCTCGATCACCTGGTCGAAGTCAGAAGTGCCATCGTGCGGGCCGAAGTGCGAGCCGAGGCTCAGATTCACCACAGCCGGGTTAGTCCCCGCCTGCTGGAACACATAGGAAACCGCACGGCGAACGTTGTTGGTATTGAAGTCCGTGCGGACGGCAATGATACTCGCCTCCGGCGCAATCCCCCGCAGACGGCCCTGCGACGCCGCTCCGTTCCCGGCGGCGGTACTGGTGACGTGCGTGCCGTGTCCATGCCCGTCCGGATCATCATCGCCGGGAATGAGCGCACCGCCGGCCAACGCCGCATTGATCTGCGCGCTGGTGAACTCCTGTTGCGAAGAGCGGTCCTGCACCAGCAGCCGGTGGATGCGCGTGGTGCCGTCGGCGTGGCGAAAGTCCGGGTGCCGCCAGTCGATGCCGGTATCCACCACGCCAACGACAACACCCGCGCCCCGCCCGGCAGTAGAGGGGATATCCACACTGCCGGAGGACCACACGGCTGGGCGCGCCGCATCCATGTTCGGCCTCGCCTCCACTGCCGGCGTTACCAGGTAGACCGCGTCGCTATTGGCGAGTTGGCCGATACCGTCGAGAGGCACCTCGGCAAGCACAATGTCGGCCGAGCCGCCGTCCTTCGGCGTCACCAATTCGGTCTCGCCGCCCACCGCCCGGACTTGCCGCTCGATGGCCGCGGCGTTGGCACACTGGATGGCCACGCGCGCCCTGCGGGTTTCGATAACGGTGCGGCGCGTCCCCCTGCTAAGGGGCGCTGCGCGCAACGCAAAGGCTTCGGTCTCGTCGTTACTGGCGACGGCAAAGCTGTCGAGCATGGGATGGATATTTTCCGGCATAGGGTGCGGCGATTCCTTTCTTCCCGCAGTGATGATAGCGGGAAATGGCGATGGAAAAGGACAGGAAATGTGGAGCAATTCTGCATGCTACGATTCGGGCGTGGCTCGGAAGACGGCAAAGTTGTGGCTGCTCGCGCTGTGCTGCTCCGGCACAGCGGCGGCTCGGTTGGAGCCGTCGTTCTATCTGGATTACTGTGCCTGGCACGCCACCGACATCGTGGTGGTAATCCCGGCCGGGAGCGCGACGCAGTTTCGGGTAGCCGAAGTGATTGCCGGCAGTGTTGCCGTGGGTCGCGTGCTGGAACTGCAAGGACTGGCCTCATCGGTGGACAACAGCCGGAGGCTGTCGCATCTGATTGGCGATTGGTGGAAGCCGGAAGGGAGATTCGAGGGTACTCCGCCCATCCGCGAGGGTGACCGCATCATCGTATTCCTGAAGAACATCGATCAGCGCTGGGAACCTGCGTTGGGCATTGGCACGATTCTTACTTCGGCTATCTGGATACAGGACGGGGAACTCTTCGTCTACGAACAGACTCCGCCCTGGTCCACAAACCTGGTCCGCTATTGGTTTCCGGAGGGCAAGTCCGAGGCACAAGTCTGCGGCGAGATCGACGAAGTCCGAAAGCTGCGGGGCGCCTTGGGAACCGCCGTGCGGCTGGCCGACCCGCGCGAACGCACCAGGCGGCTACTGGATCTGGCCCATTCCAATGAGGCAGCCCCAGGAGGCTCCTTCGCCCAGTACGCCGCGGTGGAGGCACTCGCAGCGGGCGGCCCGTCGGAAGCGAAGGCGCTGCTGCGGCTGCTACGTGAGGCCACCCGCGCCTGGCGGACTACCTGCGCCGGCTCTCACAGCCTAGCCAATTCGCTCATTCAAAGCATCACCTCCCGGCACGGCAACCAACTTCAGAGCGAGGCCGGAAAACTGGGCGATAGCCGGCGCGCCTGCTCAAAGCCGGCCGGTCACCCCAGACAGTAATCCACGTAGAGCGCATCCTTCTCCTCCACCCGCGCCACAAACGCATCCCAATCCGACTGGCTCACACCATCCGGCTTCCCCTTCCGCAGACAAGCCTTTCCCGGATCGGCATAGATCACCCGGCCGCGCGCCCGCGCATGCAGTTCCGGCTCCAGTTTCTCCGCCGGCATCTGCCATCCCTGCTTGTTCTTCGCGAAGTCCGTATCCGTGGGTACCGCAGCCACCAGCGCCGGGCTGGTCATCTTGGCCAGCGCCGCACGCAGCGTCGCGTTGCCGCTGCCGTGATGCCCCACCTTGTAGAACACCGTGCGGGAAAGCAGATCCTCCGCCGTAACGCGCGTGCCGTCGTCCCGCTGGAACTCCATCGACTGCCAGCTCTTCCAGCTTTCCAACTCCGAATCCCCGACAAACAACAGCACCTGTCTCGATGCCACCAGTTCAAAGGCCAGCACCAGGCTGGTGTTGTTGATGGAGTTGTCCAACTGCAGCGCCAGCGAGGCAGCCGAATGCAGCCAGTCCTGGTCGATCCGCCGCCACGGCTCCTCCTCATAGCGCTTCATGACGTCCCACTTGGAGCGCGCCTGGAAGTCGTCTTGCGGCCAAGCCAGGGCGGGATCGAACGGCCGCAGCCGGATGGCGAGATCTTCGTGCATTGACTCGGAAGAGGCACCCATCACCGCCGACATCCACGCGAACGCAGCCCCATCCTCTCCCTTTTTCTCCGTCTTGAAGCCTTCCTCAACGCGCGTGCGATCCTGGCGCAGCGCCCCGCGGTCCATCGGCGGAGCCAGCACGTAAACACGAACGCCGCCCGGCAGCCAGTCCGGCTGCTCCAGCACCTGCCCCGGCCGCAGGTACGGATCGGCCGGCTTGCGCTTGTCGACGACGAACTGCATGGCCGAATCGCTTTGCTTGGAGAATTTCGCGGCACCCAGCATGCCGTCGAAGTCCGTGATGCGGGCGATGCCGGCGCCACACTCGCGGTCGTAGGACGACGCCGATGCCCCCAGGTGTTCGGCGGCCATCCCGATCGCGCGCGCCATCATCGCGTTCTGCTTCTTTTTTTCGGTGGCGATCGTCTGCTCGGGGTCTTCGGTCCACGCGACCCAGACCTGTTCGGGCTTCAGATGCTGAAACTCGTCGCGGGCGAAGTGGAAGCCGGCCACATGGTCCCAATGTTCGTGGGTGGCGACAAGCACCGCCAGTTCATCGGAGGTCGTCTTGCGGATGTGCTGCGCGATGTCCGTCAACTGCTGCTTCTGGTTCGGCGTGCCGACCAGCACGCCGCAATCGATGAGTACGTGCCGCTCCACGCCCTCATTGTGAAACGTCAGCAGCCAGCAATCGCCCAGACCAGGACGATACATGCGGATGCGCACCGCCGGGGCCGGGGCCGGACTAGCGGGAGCGGACTTACGGGCCGGCCGCGTCGCTTTCCTAGGCATAACCTTCCTCCTTGCTGATCTCGGCAATGTGGTCATGAAGCATGGCGAAGCGTGAGCCGGGTCCGCAGAACGGCGTGCCCGCCAGGTAGGCATGTGCCGCGCCCGCACCAGAAGCACGAAACGCCTGAATCGCTCGGTGGCGCGATTCACTGGCCCAACTCTTGCGAACCATGTAGCGGATCACTCCCGTATCGCAGTTGGCGATAAGTGTGCACCCGCCGACCCTTCCCCCACGGCTACTGCGCAGCGAGAGAATGAAGTCCCGGCGCACCGACCCAGCAGCGTCCTCCCGTTCGGCGAAATTGAGTCCGTACACCTCGAAGGTCTGCTCCTTCGCCTCCGGGCAGAACACACCGAGTTCCGCCAGCATCGCATCGCGCAGTTCGGGAGAAAGTTCTTGCAGGGCGTCCTTCAGAAGACCGTGTACCTGCGCGCGCTCGTCCAGCAGGAGACGGAAAACGGCCTCCCGGGCGGCGATGGCATGCCTTCCCGCCGGCCACCGGGACCGGC
>JAEUQF010000301.1 GCA_016789745.1 Bryobacterales bacterium | reverse complement strand
GCTGTCGCAGGACGCGCGGTTTCGTGCGCTGCTGCCGGCGCCTTCCGTTCGCTAATAAGAGCGCGCTTGCATTCCGGTGAGCTTCTCGACATACTACCTACCCATGAAGAACATTCAGATTGTGGAGAAGGCCGATGGGAGCATCGAGCCGGAGGAGAGTTTCACCGTTCGGCGGCACAGGGGAGAGACGTTTCAGTTTCTGGCGCCGGCCGGAACGAAGGGCCTGACGATTACGTTTGTTGCGGGATCACCGTTTCGGGATGCGGATGGCAAGGAACGCAGGCAGGTGGGCTACGGCGAGGATCTGACGATCGCTGGTGAGGCGCGCACGTATGGCTTTACTTGTGAGGTGATGAAGAACGGGGTAACCCTCAGGAGCAAGACGAAGACCGGCGGAGAGATCGAAGTTCCGCCATTGCCCTAACGGGGCGCCACGCGTTGGAAATGGCGGAAGCCAGTGGGAGTCGAACCCACCCGCGGCAGATCATGCCGCACACTGGTTTTGAAGACCAGGCCCAGCACCGGCCAAGCTTGGCTTCCGTCTGGATTGTAACAGGACCCGGCAAGCTGTCGGTAGTGCCGGCCCAGGCTCGACGGCGACCACTAGCCGACGTCTCATCCATTCGAAGCGGATTTGCAGCAGGCACCTTAACCTGAGAGCCTTATCATGGCTCGAACTCGCCTACTCCTTCCGTTTCTGGTTCTGCTGCTCAGCTACTGGCGCTACAGCCGTCGGCAACGATCTCAGGTATTGTCAACGATGCGTCCGGAGCGGTGCTCTGTGGCATCTGAAGCGATGGTGCGTTGGCAAGTTTCATGGACTGCTGATACGCACTTGGGCGCTGGCGTCCGATACGGGCTATACGCTTAGCAAGCGGCGTTTTTCGCCCCGCGTGGGGCCGCGGGCTAACCTCACCAGCGGAGACCAGGGCGACGGTCACTCCCGCCGTGCGTGCTGGCAGAAGTGCCTTTCTATTGGCGGCAGAGCCTGATCGACGGAATTTACACCGCGTTCGCAACGCCCTTGCGTAGCGGCGCCGGAAATCGGGAGCGGTTCGTGGGTACAACTCCTGCGCTGAGTCTCACTTGGCGTGCGACGCGGCACGTTTCGATCACGGCGCTGTATTCGCACTTTGAAAACGGAGTGTTCTTCCAGCAGGCGCCGCCGGATCGGGATGTGAATTACGTGGGTGTGTCCATGACGTGGTTCTGAGGGGGAAGTGCGGGCGGGTCCTGCTATGAAACAATAGAAGTTTCTCCCCCTGGAATGATCTACCGGACGCTGGGCAAAACAAATCTGCAAGTCTCTGTTCTTGGCCTCGGCTGCGCGGCGCTGGGCGGCGTGTATGGCGATCTGAGTGAGAAGGAAGCCGTCGAAACCCTGCACACCGCACTCGATGAGGGCATCAACTATCTGGACACCGCACCGCTCTATGGCGAGACGCGGTCGGAGACGATGGTGGGCAAGGCGCTACGTGGTGTAAACCGCGAGCGGTACACCATCTCTTCCAAAGTAGGCCGCTACTCCACAACCGACTCCGATTTCTCGTACCAGCGCGTGAAGGACGGGCTGGACCAATCGCTGGACCGGTTGGGTTGCGGGTACCTGGATGTTGCCATCCTGCACGACATCGAATTCGCTCCGCTACGTGATGTTTTGGATGGCGGGCTGCGGGCGCTCAAGGATGCGCGGGAGGAGGGCAAGATCCGGCACATCGGTGCCTCGGGCCTGCCGTTGAAGATTTTCCCGGCGATCCTGGCCGAGGCAGATTTGGATGTGATCATCACTTACGCGCACTACACTCTGCAGAACACCGCTGCCGAGGGGTTGTTGCCGCTGTTCGAAGAACACAACCTGGGAGTGATCAACGCCAGTCCGCTGGCTCTGGGCCTGTTGACACCGCAGGGTCCTCAACCCTGGCACCTGGGCGGGGCTGAACTGAAGGCTGCCTGTCGGCGCGCCGTTGACTTCTGTAACGAACAGGGCGTCGACATCGCCCAACTCGGCATGCAGTTCGCAATGGCGAATCCGCGTATCCACTCCACCCTGACGGGCGCCCGGACGGCCGAGGAAGTGCTTCGCAACGTGCGTATCGTCGGGCAGGAACCGGACCCAGAGCTACTGGCCGAAGTGCAGCGGATCCTGGCACCCGTACGTGACTTGACCTGGCCCAGCGGCCGCCCCGAATACAACTAGATCGCAGTGACCAATAGCAGCCCGATTGACAACTACATCGCACCGTCGAACCTGATCGGCCTGGTGCGCAACACGGCTCCGTTCCTGTTCCCACGCATGGAGGCCGACCCCCTGCCGGCGGGCGTGCGGCTGATCGAGCACGGAGAAGGGCCAACGGCCTTCCTGCGTATCCTGCAGGGTTACGAGCGCTTTTCCGACACTGATCAGGATTCCGATGCCGTGCGGGAAGACTACTTCGCCTACTGCATGGCCTGTCATCACGCGACGGTTGCTACCTACGTACCCACTGACGTCGACAGCAAGATCCGCGGCCTGCTATGGCGCCAGACACGTGACCGCGACTCCATGCGGCGCATGTTTCATTTCACGCTGCATGCCTTGCAGTGGAGCCTGGAAGGCATCAGCAAGCGAGCCACGGCGCTGGCGGGCGTCGGCCCGGTAAGCGGCCATAACGGCGAGCAGCTCAGCGTGTTGGCGGGCGCTTTGGGCCAGTTCATCAAGCGCGGCGATGACGAGTATGCGCAGTTGGCGGCGGACGCGATCGATGCCGAGCTTCGCCGCGAAGCCACGGAGTTCGAGTTTGCGCTGAAGCATAAAGGCTGCGAACTTGATGCGCTGCGCCTGGCTTCCAGCCTGACGCATAACGCGGGCGATCTTGACCAGGGCATCAGCTTCTGGCCGACTTTGCCTACCCATGATGAAGTCCGCCGCCGGTTTGGCCGTCTGGCGCACGAGAACGTCTCGCCCTACAACGGTGCCTTCGCCAAGGCGGCGCGGGTCTACAAGCGCGCCATGGCGACCGAAGGCCATCGAAACTATCCATTACGGGGCGTGAAGCCGCTGCGGCGGAGTCCGGACCTGCTGCTACCGCTTGGGCCCTTCTTCGATGAGTGGGGCGCGCTGGTGGCCGTGCACAGCAGTCTGGACTGGCAGGAGCGTGCCGATGTGCTGGCGGCGCTGGTGCACGGATGCCGCACGATTCCGAATCAGCGCGGCTACTATCGCGCGTTGCACGGGATGACGGATGCCCTGGGCGGGAATCTGGAGCGGGCGCTGCGGCTGACCCCGGCGCGCACGCGGGCCGAGTGGAAGGACCCGGATTTGCGCAAGCAACTCGCTGTGCCGCGCATGTCGTTCGAATCCATGATGAAGAAGTTGCTGCTGGCCAAGGATTAGCGACCAACGCCGATCACCAGCCAGAACTGGTGCTGCGCGAAACGGATGGGGTAGTAATTGTAAGGCCCGCCTTCCAGCCACTGGTATCGAAATTCGGGGCGCAGAAGCAGTTGGCCTGCTTTGTGTCGCAAGCCCGCCGAGGCCGCCACGCCAAGCGAAGATCTCCCGAATCCGCTGGCGTAACGAACGTTCCCGAATCGAATCTCCTGGTGACTGAGGAAGCGGGCCGCGGGACCGAGTCCGAAATTCCACCGGCCATTCCAGCGTACGGGCGCCCTGCGAAGCAGCAGGGGCACCTCCCAGGCATTGGCGCTCCACTCGGTGGAAGATCCGCCCAGGTAGGACTCGCGATGGCCAACGCGGCGTAGTAGGAAACTGCCCTCCAGCGCAAAAGCCGGCCGAAGCTTCCATTCCAGAAGTGCGCCTGCGGCGAATCTGGCCGCCCGCACTTCCGCGGAAGTTGACCGGCCGAGGGCTCGGGGAGTGTAGGCCGCCAGCACGGCGTAGCCAAAGCGCGGTGAAACGCCGTTCTGTCTGTCCGCGCCACGCACATAGTGGACGGTGAGCAGTGCATCCACCTGCGGACGGGCATAACGAGTGCCAACCGGCGTTTGGGCCGTACGTTCGCTGTCCCACTGTGTGCTGCGGATTGCAGGGGAAAGCGCGAGCGCGCCGGCGCGCCATCGAAGGCCTGCTTCCACCGCCAAGCCAACCGTCGTACGGCGCGTGAAACTGGCGGGGGACGCTGTGTCGATGGGTGTGAACTGCGGGGGCGCGAAGAGCGGTGTGAGGCGCAGTTCGCCTATCTCCCGCACGCCCTGCACAAATCGGAAGGAGAGCCCTACTCCCGCGTACGCTTGCCACCGCCGGCTGAGCTGCACGGGCATCGTCACTAGAAGAGGGAGGTCCCATTGGTTGCCAGTGAAGCGCGAGCGGGTGGATCCGGCGATACCCGTTGCATATGCATCGGCACTGAAGCGCCGGAAGCTGATACCGCCTTGGAACCGGAAGAGGCCTGCCAGGGGCACACGTATCGCGGTTCCCAGTATGTAGCTGTTCGTCCTGCCATCGACGCGGGAATATCCCAGCCGTCCACCAGCCTCACTCGAATCAACGACCTTGCTCAGCGGCACGCCGCCCACTACAGCGATCTCCACCTGCCCGAACAGCAGGCCTGCGGTGAAAAGCACCAAACTGAAGCTACACACCCCTAAGACCCGGCAAATCGGTATTCCACTACACCCGGCACAACCTCGAAATTGAACGTCGAAATAAGCCCCGCGCGCCCCACGCGCGAATCATATACACTCTATGAAGTCTGTGAAGACCGCAATCATCGTGTTCGCGCATGGATCCAGCGTGGAGTCGGCCAATGACGCGGTTCGCACCGTAACCCGGGAAGTCGCTCGTCAAGGCGATTTTACGCTGACCGAGACGGCTTTCCTGGAGATGGCGAAACCTGATCTGGTCGAAGCTGTGGAACACGTCATTACTCAGGGTGCGGAGCGGATCATTGTGGTTCCCTACTTCCTCACCCTCGGCATCCACCTGCGCCGCGATCTTCCGAATATCGTGGCAGGCATTCTCGATCGCCATCCCGGTCTTTCCATCCAGGTAACCGACCCGCTTGATGGCCACCCGAGTCTCCGCCAGATCGTGCTGGAACGCGCTCAAAAGGCACTTACATGCTAGCTCACCAGATCCCTCACCGCGCTCAACTCCTGCGCTACATCGAAATTGCTCCGGAAGTGCGCCACTTCTGGTTTGAGGTCCCGGACCTCGAACGCTTCGACTTCATCCCGGGACAGTTCGTGTCTCTGTCGGAAACGGTAAAGGGAAAGAAGGTTACGCGAGCCTATTCCATCGCGTCGCGTCCTTATGAGAACAAGTTTGAGGTCTGCCTCAATCTGGTTCATGACGGCGCGTTCACGCCTTTCCTGTTCGGCATGGAGCCTGGCGATACCGTAGAAATGAAGGGCCCGCATGGCATGTTCGTGATGAAGCAGCCGTTGCGGTCCTCTCTATTTGTGGCCACCGGAACGGGCATCGCCCCGTTCCTGCCCATGCTGCAGGACGTACTCTGCAAGGACAAGGAACAGCAATACACGCTGGTGTTCGGCGTTCGCTACGAGCATTCGGTCCTCTACAACGAGGTGTTCGAACAGATGGCGGCCGAGCATCCTAACTTCAAGTACATCTGCACGGTAACCCGCCCCACCGACGCCTGGAAAGGCAACTCCGGCCGCGTGCAGCAGTACGTGTTTGAAGAGATCGGCGACCGCCGCGATCTCGATGTCTACATCTGCGGCCTGAAGGAGATGGTCAATGACGTTCGGGACCGTTGTAAGGCGCTCGGTTTTGACAAGTCACAGGTCATCTACGAACGTTACGATTGAGATCCGGCGGTCTTAGTTCGTACAATCAGAAGCCGGGGGATTCTGTTGCGTCGTCCGCTTGTTCTTGTTGTCTCTGTGCTGATAGCCTTTCTCGTCACGCTGGCCATTATGTGGCAGGTGATGCCGTATCCGCGCAAAAGCCTCGATTACCTGATCATGGGGGCTGCGTCCACCATGGTATCGATGGTGGTGCTGTTCCTGGTCCTCATCAACACCACCTACAAGCGCGACGATATCTTCTTTAAGCGGCGGAAGTAAGCTCGCGTTCGATCTCGAACAGCCGGTTGTACTTTGCCAGCCGTTCGGACCGCGTGATGGAACCCACCTTGATCTGCCCGGCTCCGCTGGCGGTGGCCAGATCCGCCAGGAAGTCGTCCTCTGTCTCGCCGGAGCGCGCTGAAATCACAGCCCGGTAGCCTGCCTCCCGCGCTCGGTCGATCACGCCGAAGGTCTCCGTCAGCGTGCCGATCTGATTCATCTTCACCAGCACCGCATTGGCGCAGTTCTCCGCGATTCCGCGGTTCAGCCGGCCGATATTGGTAGTGAAGAAATCGTCGCCTACCAACTGCACGCGCTGGCCCAGGCGGGCCGTCAGCATCTGCCAACCGCTCCAGTCGTCCTCCGCCAGTCCGTCCTCGATTGAGATCACCGGATACTCGTCGCATAGCTTTTCAAGTTCGCCCACCATGCCCGCCGCGTCGAAACTACGGTTTTCGGTGGGCAGCGCGTAGTGGCCGTCCTTGTAAAAGTGCGATGCCGCCACATCGAGAGCGATCTTCATGCGGCCTTCCAGAGCGCAACCGTCAATGGCCTGGGAGAGGATGTCCAGTGCCATGCGGTTGGCCGGAAGCTTGGGGCCCCATCCTCCCTCATCGGCGACGCCGGTCAACACATAGCCCGCTTTGTCCAGCAGGTGTCGCGTTTCGCGGTGTACGGCTACGATTGCCTCCAACTGGTCCCCATACCCGGCGACATCCACGGGCATAGCCAGAAAATCCTGGAATTCGAAGTTGTGCCCGGCATGATGCCCGCCCGAGAGAATGTTCACCATGGGTACGGGCAGCTTTGCCTCGCGGCCTGCGGCCAGCCACTTCCAAAGCGGGACCCCTGCCTGTACCGCCGCGGCACGGGCCACCGCGCAGGATACGGCCAGAATCGCGTTCGCGCCCAACCGGCTCTTGTTTGTCGTTCCATCCAGGTCGATCATGGCCTGGTCGAGGCGCCACTGTTCGTCGGCCCGCATGCCCACGAGTCGCTTGGCGATGGCTTCGTTCACGTTGTGGACGGCGCGGCGTACGCCCTTGCCGGCGTAGCGGCCGCCATCATGGTCGCGCAATTCGCAGGCCTCGTGCATCCCGGTGGAGGCGCCGCTGGGCGCGTGGGCTCTGGCTCTGACGCCTGTCGAAAGCTGGCACGCCGCCGCGACCGTTGGATTCCCGCGCGAATCGAGGATCTCCCAGGCCTGAAGACTGACAATTTTCATCTCCCTTCAGGATATTCAATATTTCTCGCATCCAGCGGTCGTTGTAGTGCATCATGGATCCATACAACCCTGTTTGTTAACAAGTCTTTCGTGCTTCCGTAACGAAAGCGACTTATAGACCGCGCCTACCGGCGGTCACTGATCTTCGCTTCCTCAGGGGAAACAAACAACCTATGACCAGAAATGCTCTGCTGATGAGCTTGTTGTCTCTATTGGCTGCCGCAACCGCGTTCGGCCAGTCCGTCACGTCCGAAATCATCGGAACCGTTTCCGATACCAGTGGTGCCGTGATCGGCGATGCTCGTGTGTCGCTGCAGAACCTCGATACCGGGGCTAAATACGACACCAGCACGCTTGCCGATGGCGCCTTCCGCTTCCGGCAACTGGGGTTGGGCAATTATGAGATCCAGGTGGAGAAACCCGGCTTTGCCCGCTATGTGCAGAGGCCTATCAATCTCCGCCTGAACCAGGTGGCGAACCTGCCCATTAAGCTGGAGGTGGCAAGTACTTCGGAGACCGTCACCGTTAACGCCGACGCCACAATTGTGAACACAACCAATGCGGAAGTCAGCACCAGCTTCGAGTCCAAGCGCGTGAGCGAACTGCCGCTGGCGGTAAACCGCAACGTGCTCAACCTGGCGCTGGGCATCCCCGGCGTGAGCCAGTTGTCCTCCGGCCAGTCGAACTTCGCTTCCGGCGGTGTCAACTTCTCGGTGAACGGCATGCGGGTCCGCTCCAATAACTTCATGATGGACGGGCAGGATTCCAATGATCCGTCGGTGACGGGCAACCAGCAGAGCATCAATAACCCAGACGTGGTGGCCGAAGTCCGCATTATCACGAATCAATTTCTGGCCGAATACGGACGCGCCGCCGGCTCGGTGTTCTCCGTCGTAACCAAGAGCGGCACCAACGATTTTCACGGCACTGCCTTCTGGTTCTACAACGGCAACAAGTTGAACACGCTGTCGAACCAGGAAGTGAACGCCCGCGTCACCAGGGTGCCGTGGCTGGTGGAGAACCAGTTTGGTGGCACGTTTGGCGGACCGGTGCTGATCCCGAAAGTCTACAACGGTAAGAACAAGAGCTTCTTCTTCACGTCGCTGCAGCGTTGGACCATCCGCCAGACCGGCTTTGGTACCACGCTCTCCGGTGCGCCTACCGCCGAAGGCCGTACGATTCTGCAGAACGTGGCCGGAAGCCGTCCCACTATCCAGTCGCTGCTGACGTATCTGCCCGCGGCGCAGGTGGCCAGTGGCCGCACCGTACCGCTGAACGTCGGCGGCACCACCTACCAGATTCCGGTGGGCAGCATCACCGGGTCGGCGGCGGTGTTCCGCAACAACTGGCAGGGCGTCGGCCGCTACGACCAGCGGCTGGGCGAAAAGCACCAGATGTTCATGCGTTATATGTTGGACGACGATTTCCAGGGCGGCTCCGGCCAGGTGACGCCGCAGGGTCTGACCACCGTTTCCCCCGCCCGCAGCCAGTCGGCCATCGTCTCGATCAACTCGACATTGAGTTCTAAGATGTTTAACGAATTCCGCGTGGCCTACCAGCGCGTCGCCACCAGTTCGAATGCGGAGAACGCTGCTTCGGAACTGATTCCCTCCATCGAGATCGCCGAACTTGGCCTGGTGGGCATCAACGCTGCCGCCAGCCGTACCGCCATCGGCCTGGCCGTCAACCTGCCGCAGTTCCGCCGCAACAACACCTATCAGTTGCAGAACACTACGGGTGTGGTGGCCGGCCGGCATTCCATCAAGTTCGGCATCGACTTCTCGCGCCGCGACATCGTCAGCTTCTTCGGCCCCACCGCGCGCGGTTCACTGGCCTATGACACCTTGCAGCGCTTCCATGATGACGTGGCGACGGTGGCCACCATCAACGCCACGCTGCCTGGCGGGGACGTGATCTGGCCGTTCAAGTATTACGACTATTACATGTTCTTCCAGGACGAGTGGCGGATGTCGAACCGCTTCACGCTCACCTACGGCATGCGGTACGAAACGCCCGGCCCCACCTGGACCGGGATCGAAACCGTCAACCAGAAGATCGTGAAGGCCAGCGGCGGCAACCCCGATTTCGTGATGCAGCCGCGCCCGCCGCGCGATCTCAACAACCTGGGGCCGCGCGTCGGCTTCAACTACCGGCTGCAGGAGGCTCCGGGCTTCCTGCGCTTCCTCACCGGCGCCGATGGCGCCTCGGTCATCCGCGGCGGCTACTCGCGCACCTACGACCACAACTTCGTCAACCTGACGCTGAATGTGGCCAGCGCTTTCCCCTTCCTGAACTCGGTGAACTTTGTCTCCGGCGGCCTGGCGCAGAACGCGTTTACGCAAGTCCAGAACGCCCGCCGCAACGGAGTACCGGCGGACCCGCGCACCGCCAACCGCACCATTCTGTCTTCGGACAACCGGTCGGCGATCGCGGAGCAGTTCTCGTTCCAGCTACAGCGCGAAGTGGCCAAGGATTGGGCACTCACCGTTGGCTGGATCGGCACGAAAGGCACCGCTCTGTTCCAGACAATCGACAACAATCCGACCATCCCCGGCTCCTCGCCGCTGCGCCGCCAGAATCCGTTCTTTGGCGTTGTCCGCGAGCGCTGCAACTGCGCTTCGTCCATCTATCACTCGCTGCAGACCTCCTTGGAAAAGCGACTCAGCCGCAACTTCTCGCTCGGCGCTCACTACACCTGGAGCTCGTTCATTGACGATGCTTCGGAGCTGTTCAACCCGAACGCGCTTTCCGACGTCGCTGTCCCGCAGGATAGCTACAACCGCAAGGCGGAGCGCGGCCGCTCCACCTTCGACCGGCCGCATCGCTTCACGGTGAACGGCGTCTACGAGGTGCCGTTCTTCCGGGAGCAGAAAGGAATTGCCGGCAAGATCCTGGGTGGCTGGCAGATTTCGCCCTTCCTGACCGCGCAATCCGGCGCTCCATTCACCGTATTGAACGGCGCCGACCCCGGCAGCCGCCTCACAGGCATCAGCGGACTGGTGGGCGTCGCCATTCGACCCAACGTCGCCAGTTCGCTCGATCTGTCCAGCATGAAGGCTGAAGAGCTCTTCCGTATGTGGGCCGGCGGCACCCGCTTCTTCACTCCGGTGAACGCGGCTAATCCCATCGGCAACTCCGGCCGGGGCGTGTTGCGTGCCGACGGCATCTTCAATGTCGACTCCGGCTTCATCAAGAACACCCGCGTTGGCGAACGGATGAACGTGCAGCTTCGCGCCGACATGTTCAACATCGCCAACACGCGCAACTTCGGTATCCCGGACGGCCGTATCAACTCCGCCGCGTTCCTCAACCAGTGGAACACCGACGGTGGCCGGCGCCGCATCCAGATTGGGGCGCGGCTGGTTTTCTAGGATCTCCTCCTCCATTCGTAACGGCTCCGGGGCGGCGACGCTCCGGAGCTATTTCTATCTGTGGACTCAGTCGGCCGCAGCAGTACGCCGCCGCCACACATCCCAGGTGAGCGGTCCGGCGACGTCGTCGCTAAGGGGAACGCCAGACAGTTTCAGCGCGAGCTTGATCTGCCCATGATGATAGGCTTCGTGGAAGGACAGTAGTTGCAGGAACAGGATGGGATGGTCGTAGCTGAGATCCAGTTGCCTGCCTTGCCGCACGCGGCTGTCGACTGCGTTACGGACGCGGCGCCCGCTGTCTGCCAGCAGTTCCGCCATCTGCGCCCGATCCTCTACCGCGGCCCACTCCTTCTCCGGAACCCCGCCAGCGAACTCCGGCGTTTCCTCCTGCAGCGAGATCATCCGTTCGTGGTACATGTGCCCGAACATCTGCCTCACCGACGGGCTGCCGGCCGTGGCGCGAGCTTCCAACCCACCCTCGGGGAGCGATTGGAGCAGGTTCGTCAGGATGCGGTTGCCGCGATCCCAGGAATCGAGTACGGCGACAAGCAAGTCTTGCATGCTCCATAGTCGCGCAACAGCGCTTTGATACAGATCCCCGTCCACCGTCACCTCACTTCCGATGACACCCCTGTATCGCCTGACAATCGCCTTCAGTTTTTCCATGGCCTGCTGGGCAGCCGAGCCGGTTGGCCTGAGCGTCTTCTTTCAAAACAGCCAAGCGGCTCCCATCAAGCTCCTTGGCGAGCACCGCCGCTTCCTGCAGGAGGTGGACATTACCGTCTCCAGCCCGCCATCGGGCACCGACCTTGGCATTCAGCCCGTCCAACAATCCGGTGAGTTTGCCGGGCTCAACTGGAACGGCGTTCAGATGGTGGAAGAGGATTGGAGGCCGGATGGCGCTGGCAAGTTCACACGGCAGCGCTTTTACCGCGGCGCACGTTGGATGAAGAACCCCAGTTCCTTCCAACTGTGGCCCATGAACGCGAACGGGATTCGTATCGGCCTGCCGTTGTTCGCCTTCACCGGTCTGGACGAGCTCCGCACGCCTGCCGATGACGGTTTCGTGCGGCGCTTCGTGGCCAGGCAGATTGCCTTGGGCTGTCCTGCGGTGAACAACTGCACGGGTGCTACCTTCATCGCGCAGGCGCTGGTGCAGTGGCGTCACAACCAGCGGGCGGAGCACCGCGATGTGTTCATCCCCTCGGCGGCTGCAAAGCTGTGCCTGATCTGGACGGAGCAGCCAGGGACCTGCCGTGAAGTTCCGGTTACGCATCAGGCAGTCCCGGCAACGCCCTTCGGCTACGGCTTTGTGCCAGCGCTGAGCGTGGTGAATCCGCCGGCCAACGGCAGCCATTATCAGCCTGGCGAAGCGGTCACGTTCCGGATCACCCTGCGAGACCGTGCCGGGAATCGTCTGCATCCACAGGGCTCCCTGCCGACGCTGGCCGATGTGGTGAGCGGTGCCGATCCAGCCGGTATCCGCTACTTCAACCCATCCATCATCCCGACGCTCTATTACGCCCTAAAGCATCGGGAGGCCAACACCAGCGTCGGCCTGGTGGGACCGGTGCACAAGCTCAAGGTCTCCAATCGCGTGCTGACCATTCCGGAGTTCTTCCTGCCCCAGGCGCCCACGGCAACCACCGCCGCCGACGGGTTCACGGGCCTGGCGATCGCTGTGCCGTCGCCACTGATTCAGTTCGGACTCCTGCCTGCCAATACGCCGGTGCCAGACACCGTCACGTTCACCATTCCTTCCGATGCCGAGGCCGGAACCTACGTGGCCTCCTTCAAAGGACGCCGCGAGTTCGCCGGGGAGGCTTTGAACCGCGGCACCACGCTCGAAATCAAGGTGGGCACAAACACGCCGGCGCCCTTCGTGGCGAAAACGGGCAACTGCAACACCTGCCACGAGGACGCATCGGCGTTCAGCAACGTGCTACACGGCATCTCCGACCGCCGCGTCTGCTTTACCTGTCACTCGTCATTGGAGTTCGAGCCGGATAACCCGCTCGATATCCGGGTACACACCATCCACGACCGCTCAAGGCGCTTTGACGCGAATATTCGCAACTGCCGCCAGTGCCATCTGACGACACCAACGGGACCCGCCCGCGGCATCCTGCCATAAGCCGCAGTTATTTCTTGGCGTTCGTTGTGAACTTCGCCAGGTAATTGGTATGGAACTGGCCGGCGTGGAATTCCGGGTCGGCCAGAATCCGCTGGTGGAGCGGGATAGTGGTGTGGATGCCCTCGATGACAAACATGTCCAGGGCGCGCGCCATGCGCGAGATTGCCTCCTGCCGGTCACCGCCGTAGGCAATCAACTTCGCGATCATGCTGTCGTAGTAGGGCGGAATCACCCCGTCGGTGTACGCACCCGTATCCACACGGATGCCGATGCCTCCGGGCAGATTCAATGCCGTGATGCGACCCGGCGATGGGGCGAAGGTCTCCGGGTGCTCGGCGTTGATGCGGCACTCAATGGCATGGCCGCGCAGGGTGATCGGCCCGCCGATAATATCGGGCAGTTTCTCGCCCGAGGCCACGCGGATCTGGCTTTTCACGATGTCGATGCCGGTGACAAACTCGGTAACCGGATGTTCCACCTGCACACGTGCATTCACCTCGATGAAGTAGAGCTTGCCGGTCTGGTCCATGAGGAACTCGACCGTTCCGGCATTCGTGTAGCCGATGTCGCGCATGGCTTTCCTGAGGCCATCGGCAATCTCCTTGCGCAACTCCGGCGATACGCTGGGGCTGGGCGCTTCCTCCAGCACCTTCTGGTGCCGGCGCTGGAGCGAGCATTCGCGCTCTCCCAGAATCTCAACGTTGCCATGCAGGTCCGCCAGCACCTGAAACTCGATGTGGCGCGGGTTCTCCACCAACTTCTCCATGTAGAGATCGCCGCAACTGAAGGCGGCCGCCGCTTCGGCACTGGCTTGCGCGAACAGGTTCGGCAACTCCTCGGCAGTACGCACAATACGCATGCCGCGACCGCCGCCGCCTGCTGAGGCTTTCAGCATCACCGGCAGCCCGATCTTGCCGGCCAACGCAACGGCCTCTTCGGCGGAGGCCAAAATGCCATCGGAGCCGGGAAGCGTCGGCACGCCGGCGGCCTTCATCGCCTCGCGGGCGAGCTGCTTCTGCCCCATGGTTTTGATGACATCCGGTTTTGGCCCGATGAACGTGATACCGGACATCTGGCACACCTCGGCGAAGTCGGCATTCTCGCTCAGAAAGCCGTAGCCGGGATGGATGGCTGTCGCGTTGGTGATCTCGGCGGCACTGATGACGGAGGGAATGTCCAGGTAGCTGCGGGCGCTTTTCGCCGGCCCGATGCATACGGCCTCGTCGGCGAAACGCACGTGCAGGCTGTGCCGGTCGGCCTCCGAATACACGGCCACTGTTCGGATGCCCAGTTCCTTGCAGGCGCAGATCACGCGCAACGCGATCTCCCCGCGATTGGCAATCAGGATCTTCTGAAACATTGCGGCTAGAGCGGGCGGTAGAGAAATAACGCTTCGCCGTATTCCACCGGCTTGCCGTTGGGAACCAGTTTGCTCACAATCACGCCGGCCGCTTCGGCCTCGATCTCATTCATGAGCTTCATGGACTCGATAATGCACAGCACTTGTCCAGCCTGTACCGTGTCGCCTACTTTGACAAAGGCGGCCGCGCCTGGCGATGGCGATTCGTAGAACGTTCCTACGATGGGCGCCTTCACCGCGGGGAGATTCTCCGCTTCCGGTTTGGCGGCCGGGGGCGCCGGGGTAGCGGCGGCCGGAGCCGGTGCGGCAGCGGGAGCGTGATACTGGACCGGAGCCGCAACCGTCGCCGGCGCGTCGGCCGTCCCGGTGCTGCGCTTGATCCAGACGCGATTGTCGCCGCGCTGGACCTCGATCTCGCTCACGCCGCTGTCCATCAGTACTTGCAGTATTTCCTTGATTTCGTCGATGGTCATCGTTTTTTGGATAGACTTGCAGCCGCCAGTTCGCGGCGGCTGTTCTTAAACTACGGTTAGTTCCTTCGATGTGGGTGTCAGGATCTCACAACCGCTCGCGGTCACCAGAACCGTATCTTCGATTCGGATTCCGCCCTGACCCTCCAGATAAATGCCCGGCTCCACGGTCACCACCATCCCGGCGCGCAACACGTTCTTGTCGCGCTTTCCCAGGCGAGGTGCTTCGTGAATCTCCAACCCAAGGCCGTGCCCGGTGGAGTGGGTGAACTGCTTGTCCAGGCCGTAGCCCTTCAAAACCTGCCGTCCGGCGGCATCCACCTTGACGGTTCTAGCGCCGTCGCGGATGGTGGCGATAGAGGCCTGCTGCGCCTCCAGGACGGCCTGGTAGCGCTTGCGCCAGACAGGAGCGGCTTTCCCGGTAAAAACAGTACGGGTCATGTCGCTCGTATAACCCTGCCGGGTTGCACCCATGTCTATTAATAGTAACTGATTGGTTTCAATGCGCGTTTCACCTGGCCGCGCGTGCGGCAGCGCGGAGTGCGCTCCGGTGGCCACAATGGTCTCGAACGCGGTCGACGACGCTCCCAGGCGCCGCATCTGGTAGTCGATTTCAGCGGCCAGGTCGCTCTCCCGCATGCCAGGCTTGAAGCGCTTCAAGGCGCGGTCAAAGGCCTGGCTGTTCAGGTTCACCGATTCGCGAATGAGCGCGATCTCAGCCTCGGACTTCACCATACGCTGCGTCTCGACAAGGCTGTCCACCGGAACCAGCGTATATCGCGACTTCGACTCCCGCGTCAGGTAGTCCCAGGCGAAGTAAGGCATCTGGCTCTTCTCGAAGCCGAGCTGTCCGGGCTTCAATCGGTGCAGGGCCTTTACGATGCCTGGAAACAGCGATCCGGTCAGGATGCGAACGTCGCAGGTGGTTTCCTGAGATGCCTGCAGCGTGTAGCGCGGGTCTGTAAAGAGAATGGCTTTGCCCGGGGCCAGATACAGAGCGCCGTGGCTGCCGGTGAACCCCGTCAAATAGCGGATGTTCGCCAGGGATGTTACCAGCAGGCCATCGATCTTGTGTTCGGCAAATCCAGGCAACAGCGTTTGCCGCCGGGACGAATACTCAGCGCTGAGAGGCAACTTTTCAGTCTACCAACAGCAGTAGCTTGCCTGTGGACACGCGTCCGGCCAGGTCTTCATGCGCTTGCGCGGCCTGGGCCAGCGGGTACCGCTTGAAGACGTCGATCTTGAGCGTTCCCGCGGCAACCCAGCGCAGCACATCGCCCGCGCGCCACAGCAGTTCGTCGCGCGTCAAGTTGTAGCTGGCCAGCGTCGGCCGGGTGAGGAATAGTGACCCCTTCGTGCTGAGCAGCAGCGGTTCGATGGCCGGCACCGGGCCGGAGGCGTTGCCATAGGTCACCATCATGCCGCGGGGCTTCAGCGAGTTCAGGCTCTTGTGGAACGTAGCGGCTCCCACCGAATCGTAGACCACGTCAACGCCCGCGCCGTTCGTCATGCGGCGCGCCTCGGCTTCGAAGTCCTGGTCTTTGTAGAGAATGATCTCGTCGGCTCCGGCTTTGCGGGCAATGCCGGCTTTGTCTTCGGTGCCGACGGTGGCGATCACGCGAGCCCCGCGCATCTTGGCCATCTGCACCAGCAGCGCGCCCACACCGCCCGCGGCCGCATGAATCAGGCAGGTGTGCTTGCTTTCGAGCGGAAACGTGGAGTGCGAAAGGTAATGTGCGGTCATACCCTGCAGCATTACCGCGGCGGCCAGGTCCAGATCCAGCCCTTCGGGTACCTTGACCAGCGTTGCGGCGGGCACCAGGGCGTACTGCGCGTAGGAGCCCCGAGTCATGGCGTAGGCGACGCGGTCCCCGGGGACGAACTCGGTGACTCCTTCGCCAACCACCTCCACGACACCGGCTCCTTCCATGCCGGGCGTGAACGGCAGGTCCGCCTTATAGAGGCCGGTGCGGAAGTAGATATCGATGAAGTTGACGCCGGCCGTCTGAAGTTTCACCAGAACCTGGCCGGCGGCGGGAACCGGGCGATCGACCGTTTCGACCTGGAGAACTTCCGGGCCGCCATGCTGGCGGATGAGGATGGCTTTCATGTGGCTAGGTGTAGCAGAGTGTGGGGGCGAGGAGCAAGGATACCTCCGTTCAATGGGTCAGGGGAGCACCAAGCTTTGCGAGGGCCGACCTTACATCTACCTCGAGCTGCCGAAACGCCTCAAGTTGCCGCAGGGGAGATCAATCCTCGACTAGTTCCGCGAGTCGTTGAGCTGCCAGGGCGGTTTGAAATTCTTGGCCCGTCTGCCGGAGGCGCCGCTTGCCGTGACGAGGGCAGCATGGAGGATCTGCTTAGGATCCGGCAAGCGCTCCCACTTGGATGCGCGCGGCAGGTTCAGCGGCTCCCGTCCTGACGGTCTGCCGGCTGCTTCCCGAAGCGCGGCCTCGTCATGGAGTAGCCAGGCCTCCTGCATCCGAACTGGCACGATACAGACGTGTTGGATGTTCGTCTGATTGGCGAGTTGTATCTCTCTGTATCGCACGGCCGCGTCCTCGTTCTCAGCGTCGCGGTGCACGAATAGGATTTGGCACGGGCTCAGTTGTATTGCAGCGGTAAGGCGTTCGGTAAGTCCACGCGGAGGCCTCCGCAGCAGCCTGACGGCCGCCCAGTGAATCTCGATCGAAGCACTCGTAGTTTGAGAGAAGAGTCACCGGAGCATTGGAATCAGCACGATATCGGACGATCCGTCGGTAACGAGAGTGGCGCGCAAGCTCATCACCATGGTGTCAGTTGTTGAACAAGTCCAACTGCATATCTTCGCGGTCGACCACTCTCTTGGCACGCTCGCCATTGCTGGACGCTGGACCGAGCACGCTCATGGGATCTAGAAATGCAAGCAAGTCGTTTTTTGTTATGGTGCCGTCTGTCCCTTGGGTCTTGTCCCTCCAGGTAGCAGCAAGATCCCGTATCGAGAGTCTCGTAGAATCGGCTTCGTTCCAGGGCGTTGGCGCGGAATGCGCGAGCAGCAGGGAGTCCGGATCCACATACGCGACGACCGCCGGCGAGTGGGTGTTGATAATCACCTGGCGGAGCGGGTTATCGGCATCTACCGGTTCTGTAGGATCCACGGCCAGATCGCGAAGAAGCTCGATCACGGCCTTGATCCGCGTGGGATGCATCCCATTCTCGGGCTCTTCAAGACACAAGAGCCGGTGGCTGTTCGGATCAGCCTCCATCACGGTTAGGGCTAGGAACCGTAGCGTGCCATCGGACAGCGCGCTCGCGACATGCTCGGTGTTATGTCGATCCGTCATTGCGATGTTAAGCAGTTGCCGTTTCTCGTCGACGTCTACCGACACGCGGCGGACGTTCTCAACCAACTGGGAAAGCTTGTTGGCGACGCGGGCATACACGTCCTTGGACTGCCCGCCAGGAGATGGCCAGGACGAGGGTCTTGTGTTCCGCTGCGTTGTTTACAGAAGACAGCATGGTCCGGGGAAGGCTAGCTGCTGGAACCCTACGAGGCCGCCCTCCACCGTATCCCTCGCTGCTGTCGGCATGCAGAGAAACGAACGCTTCGCCACTGGCTTTCACATCGGTCGAGAGATATCTACTCGTTCGCCTGCCGTGGACCACCGAGTCGCGCCAAGCCTTCTTATGGTGGAACCCGAGACGAGCTTTGGCCTCCGACAGGTTGATGTGGGCCATGTTCTCTGAAAGCACCTCAAGTGTGCCCATCGTTTTGATAGTAGGGTCAGGCCGGTACCCCAACTCGAGTTCGTAACGAAGAAACGTCATCGATGCCATGGCTACTTGGCCGAGCGCGTCTTCTCCCTCGGACGGGATCACCAGTTCCGCTGCAAACTTCATCCGGTCTGCGATTTGTCCACCACTTCTACGGAAAAGGGATCGCACATCGCCGCGCCGGGCATCTCCACCACGCACGGTCAGCGCAGCTTCGATCAGTGGCATCTCCGCCAACGCCGATAGAAATCGGATCGCGTCGAAAATGTTCGACTTGCCCACACCGTTCGGACCGGCGACGCACGTGAAGGGGCCGAACCGGATGTCGACACCATCCAGGTTCTTGAAGCCGTCCACGCTGAGACGCGTCAACATCCTGGATTCTCCAAAAACCATTAATGCACACGGGGGCGCCAGAATAGCAACGAGGCGGGGCCATGCATCCCCGCTGTGTCAGAATAGAGTCTTCCACTCCACACGAAAAGGATCCATCACGAATTCATGTCTCTGGTTGTCGTTGGTTCGGTAGCCTACGACGGTGTCGAAACACCCCATGGCAAAGTCGACCGCATGCTCGGCGGAGCCTGCACGTATATCTCGCTGTCGGCCAGCTACTTCACGCCGGTGAAGATCGTCGCCGTTGTCGGTGAGGATTTTGCGTCCGAAGACACCGAACTGCTCGCCTCGCGCGGCATCGATCTGGCGGGTCTGGAGCGGGTGCCCGGGAAGACCTTCTTCTGGGCCGGCGTCTATTCGCAGGACATGAATGACCGCACCACCCTGCAGACGGACTTGAACGTCTTCGCCACGTTCGATCCGAAACTGCCCGAGGCCTACAAAGAGCAGCCGTACCTGTTGCTGGGCAACATCCAGCCGGGCTTGCAGCACAACGTTCGCCAGCAGATGAAGGGGCCGCGCCTGACAGGCGGCGACACCATGAACTACTGGATCAACGATTTTCGCGGCGAACTGCTGGAGACCATCCGTCATTGGGACTTCCTGCTGATCAACGACAGCGAAGCGCGTCTGCTCTCCGGCCTTAACCACATCGGGCAGGCTGCCAAGAAGATCCTGGAGATGGGCCCGAAAGTGCTCATCATCAAGCGGGGCGAATATGGTGCGATGCTGTTCCACCGTGCCGGCCACTTCGCGATTCCGGGGTATCTGCTGGAGCAACTGCGCGATCCCACCGGTGCTGGTGACTGCTTTGCCGGTGGATTTATGGGCTATTTGGCCGAGCAGGGAGTAGACCCGAGCGCTGGCAAGCTCGACGCCCGCCTGCTGGGCCGCGCCGTAGTGTACGGCAGCGTGATGGGGAGTTTCTGCTGTGAGGAGTTCGGTGTCGAGCGTTTCCGCACGTTATCCCGCCAGGAGATCGACCGGCGATTTGAAGAGTTCCGGCACTTCACGGCGTTCTAAAGGCGGCTCGGGCAAGGGCTCCGGCGGGTGGCTGGACCTTGCGGGGGCGCTGTTGTTGCTGGTGACAGTGAGCGCCATCGCGGCCTGGTATCACGTGTCCCATGGGCACGTGCTGTGGTTTGGCGACGCCGAAGCGCATCTCAACATCGCTCGCCGCGTTCTGGACAACCGCCAGCCCGGATTCGACCAACTGGGAACCGTGTGGCTTCCGCTGCCGCATCTTCTGATGCTGCCTTTCGTCGGCAACGAGGAGCTGTGGCGCAGCGGCGTGGCCGGCACCATCCCTTCCGCGGCTGCCTTCGTACTGGGCGGCTTGTTCCTGTACGCCGCCGTGCGCCGCGTCACCGGTGTCCTGCCCGCTGCCTGGGCTGCCGTGCTGCTCTACGCCCTGAATCCCAACCTGCTCTACCTGCAGGCCACGCCGATGACGGAGCCCGTCTTCTTTGCGTCCCTGCTGGCTATGCTGTACGCCACCGTGTGGCACGGGCAGAGCCAGTCGATTGCGGCGGTTCTACTGGCGGCGCTGGCCTCCTGTTGTGCCTCCATGACGCGCTATGAAGGCTGGTTTCTCATTCCCTTCGTGGCGCTGTATCTCGCCTTTGGCGGAAACAAGCCGCGCTTTCGTCAAGGGATGCTGTTCGGCGCCATTGCCTCACTTCCTCCAGCCTTCTGGCTGGCCTACAACTATTGGCATTACGGCAATCCTCTCGAGTTCTATAACGGCTACTACTCAGCCAAGATGATCTACCAGCGGGCGCTGGAATCCAATATGCGCCCGTACCCCGGAGATCACGATCTGCGTGCCGCTGTCCGTCAATACCAGGCCGCCGCCGAACTTTGCGCCGGGCTCAGTCTGGCCATCATCGGCTTGGGCGGATTGGCCGTTGCTTTGCTCCGCCGCTGGATTTGGCCCGTGCTATTTCTCTCGTTACCCGCGCTGTTCTATGTCTGGAGCATCTACGGCTCCGGCACGCCGATCTTTGTCCCGCACCTGGAGCCGTTCAGCTACTACAACACCCGCTACGGCTTGGGAATGCTGCCGCTGCTGGCTTTCGGCGGGGCGGCGCTGGTGACCGTGGCTCCGCGCGTGCGTGGCCTGCTGCTGGCTGCCGTTGTGTTGACCGCGACTGTTCCCTGGTTCGCCTACCCGCGCGCAGAGCGCTGGATCACCTGGAAAGAGTCGCAGGTGAACTCCGAAAAACGCCGTGCCTGGACCCGCGAGGCGGCCGATTATATTCGCCGTCACTATGCCAAGGGTGATGGCATCTATGCTAACTTCGGGGACCTTACGGGGATTCTCCGCGAAGCCGGCATTCCCATCCGCGCGATGCTGCACGACGGCGTGCACCCAACCTACAACGCGGTGGCCCAAAAGCCTGAACTATTCCTGCGCGAGAGTTGGGCAATCGCGTTCGGCGGCGACGCTGTGTCCCAAACCTTAATCCGTTCCGGTCAACGCGGGCGCCCCTATGTCTGTGTGAAACTGATAGAGGTTCAAGGGGAGCCTATGGTAGAGATTTACCGTCGTGCCGATGTCATCGGCGAGCCCAGGAAACAGGCCCCCAGTGAAGAATCGGAGTTGGATGAGGATCCCATTCGCTAAAGCGCACGGCGCGCGCAACGATTTCCTATTGACGTGGGCACATTCGGTGCCGGAGGTAGACCACCGCGCGCTGGCACGGGCCATTTGCGACCGCCATGCGGGCGTCGGCGCCGATGGTTGGATGATCGTCACACCCGCCGCCTCAGGCGACGCCTATCACGGTGCCATTCAGTTGTACAACAGTGACGGCAGCGACTCGGAGATCTCCGGCAACGGCACGCGCTGTGCCGCTGCGTTTCTGATCGATGCCGGACACGCGGAGGATGAAATCCGTATCGCAACGGGTGCCGGATTAAAACATATCCGCGTGCTGGGGCGCAACGGGCTGGCGTTCGACTTTGAAATGAATATGGGCCAGCCGCGACTGGCCGCCGGCGATCTATTTACGAACCTGGATGTCCATGGCCGCCCATACGAAGCCATTCTGTTGGATGTCGGCAATCCGCAGTGCGCGCTGCTGGTGGACAACTTCGATTTCGATTGGCGCCGCCTGGGCAAGGCCTTGGAGCATCATCCGCACTTCCCGAACCGCACCAATGTGTCGTTCGTGCAAGTGCTGGACCAGCACACGATTGATGTGCGCTTCTGGGAGCGTGGCGCGGGCGAAACCGAAAGCTCGGGTACAGGCAGTACAGGAGCCGCTGTAGCAGCAGTGCTGGCTGGGCGGGTAGAAGCACCGATAACGGTGGAAACACCCGCAGGCGCACTGAGAATCCGGATCGATAAAAACGACTATTACTTACAGGGGCCGGCTGAAATCATCGCCGGAGGCGAGTTTTATTTCGCGGGTTGAGTGTTCGGAGGATTATGCAATTGTCACAGTACGCGGCAAGGCTGGAGCAACGGCTGAAGGATCGCACGGCCCATGTCGGCGTGATTGGCCTCGGTTATGTCGGGCTGCCGCTCGCCGTGGAGTTCGCTAAGGCCGGATTCACGGTCACCGGCATCGACATCCAGCAGGAGAAGGTAGACCAGTTGATGCAGGGCATCTCCTATGTGCAGGATGTGCCTTCGGATGTCGTTGCGCCGTTAGTAGCGGCTGGCAAACTCCGCGCGACTTCCGATTTCGCCGAACTCGAAAAGCTGGATACGGTGAACATTGCGGTGCCGACGCCACTGCGCAAAACCAAGGATCCCGATATGTCCTACGTGGTTGCGGCGACGCAGCAGGTAGCGAAACATATTCAGCCCGGATTGTTGGTGATTCTCGAATCCACCACTTACCCCGGCACGACGGCCGAACTCGTGCTGCCCATGATCGAACGCGAGGACATGCGCGTGGGAGAGGAGTTCTTCCTCTGCTTCTCGCCGGAACGTGTGGATCCGGGCAATCCCAAGTTCCAGACGGTGAACATACCGAAGGTGGTGGGCGGAACCACAGACGCCTGCACTCAACTGGCGGCTACCTTTTACGGGCAGGCGCTGGAGACGGTAGTTCCGGTGAGTTCCACGCAGGTAGCCGAAATGGTGAAGTTGCTGGAGAACACCTTCCGCATGATCAACATCGGCCTGGTAAATGAACTGGCCATGATGTGCGATCGCATGGGCATCAACGTGTGGGAAGTGATTGAAGCCGCCGCCACCAAGCCCTTCGGCTTCATGCCCTTCTATCCCGGACCCGGATTGGGCGGCCATTGCATCCCGATTGACCCCTTCTATCTTTCGTGGAAGACGAAGCAGGCTGGCATTGAGGCTCGCTTCATCGACCTGGCCGGTTATATCAACGGGCAGATGCCGCACTTCGTGGTCGACAAGGTACAGAACGCGCTGAATGACCATGCCAAGCCGCTCAAGGGCAGCAAGGTGCATGTACTGGGTGTGGCTTACAAGCGGGATATCGACGATGTCCGCGAATCGCCGGCGCTCGACATCCTCCACCTGCTGACCAAGCGCGGCGCCACCGTCAGCTACAGCGATCCCTTCGTGCCAAAGTTGAACGCCGACGGCATTCACTTGCTCTCGGTGGATGCGCTGGAAGCAGCCCAGGCGGCCGATTGCGTCGTCATTGTCACCGACCACAGCGGGTTCGACTACGCGGCTCTGGTCGAGGCGGCACCGCTTCTGGTGGACAGCCGCAACGCTCTCAAGAAGATCAAGTCCGAGAAGATCGTCCGATTATAGTACGGCCCCGCCAGCCGCCTTGGTATGATGTCTCGGCACGTATGAATCGCCGGGACTTTGTTCGCCGTTGTTTGCAGGCCGCCAGTGCGGCGGGAGTTGTGGGGGCGCTGGCCGACCAGGCCGATGCCGCCGGACTTCCAAAGACCAAGATCACTCGCATCCGCTATTTCAAGACGCCTACCGATGCGGCAGGCCGTCCGAACACGCGCCAGCCGCTGTTCAACCAGAGCACTAATATCGTCATGGTGGAGACCGACTCGGGCCTGGTGGGTGTGGGCGAAGGTGGTTCACACGACACCATGGAGCAGTGCGCCAGCATGCTCATCGGCGAGGATCCCTTCCGCACCGACAGGCTTTGGCAGGTGATGTATCGTGGCTACTTCTATCCGGCCGGCCGCGAGAAGGTGCATGCCCTGGGCGCGCTGGACGTGGCGCTGTGGGACTTGAAGGGCAAGGCGTTGGGCGTGCCGGTGTACCAGCTCTTGGGCGGGCGCACACGCGATCACGTGGAATGCTACTCCACCGGCTATCCGCATAAGGGAACGCCCACCGAAGTGGCGCGCGCCTGCGTGGAGGCCGGCTTCCGCGCCTACCGCATATCGACAGACGCCCGCGGCGAATTCCAGGACCGCTTTGAGACCGTCAACCGGGTCTACAACCTCTGCAAGCAGGTGCGCGAAGGCGTCGGGCGTGACGGCGGCTGGTGCATCGACTTCCATACCGAACTCGACATGCCCGATGCCGTTACCTTAGCGAACATGATTGAGCCGCTACGGCCCTATTTCGTGGAAGATCTGGTGCGTAGTGAGAACCCCGGCATGTACCGCACGCTACGCGGGCAGGTGAAGGTGCCGATCGCCGTCGGCGAGCAGTTCGGGCCGAAGTGGGATTGGAATGAATTGGTGGAGAACAAGCTCATCGACTATGCCCGGGTCACCATTCCCAACGTCGGCGGCATCACCGAGTTCCAGAAGATTGCGGCAACCTGCGAAACGCATTATGTCGGCATCGTCCCGCATTTCACCGGACCGATCTCCGAAGCTGCCATGGTCCACACCTCGGCCGTCTTCTCCGGGCCGGTTCTGATGGAATTGGTAATGGGGGGAACCCGCCCGTGGCCGTACCTGAACGCCTCTTACGACCTGAAGAACGGCAAGCTGTGGCCGAACGAGCGGCCGGGATTGGGCGTGGAAGTGGATACGTCCAAACTGCAGATGATCGGCGACTGGAACGAGCGCTATACGCTGACGCCGCTTCTGAAGCGGCCAGACGGCTCCTTCACGAACTGGTAGCAACTACTCCGGCAGCAGAATAATCAGTTCCATCTGTGGTGTTGGGAAGTCGCCGGGCACGTAAGCCGCAAGGTTGCGGGCCCTGAGGATGGCTTCCCAATACACGCCGCTCATGTTCAGACTGAAGTACTGATGGTTCAGCTTCACCGGAATGGCCGCCGGCGGCCGCGGATTGTGCATCAGCGTAACGCCCGGCAGCGCTTGCTTGATCAGGTGTTCGATGTGGTTTGCCGAGCACACCTTGATCAACGAAGGCGTTTTGGCGATCAGTTCGCCCTCGTTCATGTCCGCATTGATCGCCAGGTACATGCGGGTGTTGGCGAAGTACTTGTCGTCGGCCAGCGCGGTAGCATACACGTTCGGTGCCACCAGTTTCAACGGCAGCGAGATGAAGTTGCTGGGCACCACGGTTTCCAGCAGGTTGCGCAGCAGTTCATCCAGCTTGGTGAAGGGCGGTTCCAGGTCGTCGTGGTCATAGCTGGGCAGGTCCCGCGGATGGGTGGTGGTGGAAAACGTGGTCAGGCAACCCGCCAGGGACAGCATGGTCCGGTACAACTCCTCCGGATGCCCCCGCTTTACCTCGAAGATATGGTGGAACAGCGGGAAGTGCGAGTTGATGGTGTAGAGCAGCCAGAAGTTAGCGATGTCGGAGGAGCCGAAGTCGGCCAGCGAAAGGTTCTTCTGGCGCCGCAGGCCGGACAGGATGGCGCTCTTGGCCGACAGGATCTCCACCAACCGGCGCGCAATGGCCATCAGGTAGTCCGCCGTGGCGATATCCAGCAGCGGCGGCAAAAACCGCGTGTCGTACTGGAAGGTGCCGGCCGACGTCTTCTGCACCCTCGCGATGCGCAGGGATGTGTAGCCCTGCAACTTCTCGTCACCGAACAGAAAGCGAAAATTCTTGCGCGCGATCTGGATGGGCTTTTCCATCAGCCCGGAGTTCTCATCCCGTAGCATCAGGATGTCGGCCACGAAACGAGTGTCGGCCTGCTTGCTACCCATCGAGACGTTCAGTCCGCGGTCGCGGTAGGACGGTAGCGCCAGGTGCACGTCGCAGGTCTTCAGGTCCTTGTCGCTTTCAAAGTAGTCGGCAATGCTGCGCACCGGCGGCCCGATGTCAGCGTCGGGAACATCGAATAAAAGCCCGTCGGGGAAGATGCCCGATGCCTTGGAGAGGGCTACATTGCCCCCGGCCAGTTCCTCCTGGTCCATGCGGAGTTCGGTCAGTCCCCAGGGGTAAGAACTCAGCGCCTCCATCTGGAATTGCAGCGAGTTGTCGAGAAAGCGATCCTGGCTCTGGAGGTATTGGGCGTTAAGGAAGGTGCCCTTCATCCACACAACTGGCTGCAGACGTTTCATCCTCGACTAACGTACCAGATTCCGGCCATGCCGGGCCAAGGCATAGAATAATGAGGCAATGGCCAATGACGAGTTTCCTCTGCGGGTGGGAAGCGATGCCGCCTTCGCTGCCGTGCGGAAGTGGTTTGAGTGGACGGGCTTCACCGAAGATGCCGTCAAGGAGCATTTTGAGATTCCCCACCTGCATCACCTGCTGTATGCCTACGGGCTGCAGCGGGAATTCCTGGAGAAGAAATACCAGGCCAGAGGGATTACCGTTTTCCAGGCGCGGACGTTCATTGGCGGTTATGCCGACACGGCGGAGAACTTTGCCACCTACATGGGGGTGGACAACCTAGGCGCGTTCTTTGAACTCGGCTTATTGGTGGAAGAGGAATACGACCGCTACTCCTGCCCGGTGCTGCTCTATCCCGCCATGGGCTTCTGGGTCACCGCCGATCGCGGCCTGCGGCCCGATGGCACCGGCTATCGCGGCAAGGACTATGTTATGAGCGGGACCGAGTTCCTGTGCCGCCAGTATGTGGACACAGTGAGCACGGCGCCCTGCAAAGCCTTCCTGGATATGGGGAGCGGGTCGGGCCTTGCGGCGCTGGTGGGCACGCGCTTCGCGGCAAGATCTTTCGGTATCGACATCACGCACCGGGCCGTGCAGTTCGCCGACTTCAACAAGCATCTGAACGGCTGCCAGAACCTCACGTTCCTGGAAGGCGATATGTTCGCTCCGGTGCATGGCATGCATTTCGATCGCATCGCTTGCAATCCACCATTTGAGCCGCCGTTGAAGGAAGGGATGATCTTCTCTGTGGGCGGCGCGGATGGCGAGGCGATTCTGGCGCGCCTGATCGCTGAGGTGCCGCAGTATCTGGAGCCGGGCGGACGGCTCTACTGCCAAGTGTCCGGTACGGACCGCGAGGGTGACCCCTTCGATGTTCGCCTGCGCCGCTGGTTGGGTGCCGCGGCCGAGGAGTGCGACACCGCCGTGTTCATCCGCGTCGGCCTGAAGCCCAACGAGTACGCCATCCAGCAGATACTCGGCGAAAACCAGGATTCGTGGAAGTTGCAGGAGTGGCTGCTGTTTTACCAGAAGCTGAAAGCGGAGCAGGTGATCCTGGGCCACTGCATTGTCCAGAAGCGCGCCTCGGCGGATCGCCCGACGTTCCATATCCGCCGCACCTTCGGAGAACGTACCGGCCTGAAGGAGATGGAGTGGCTGGTGGACTGGGAAACGCGCGTGGCCAGTCCCGGCTTTGCCGAGTGGGCGATGGCGTCGCGTCCCATGGCTCGCGAAGGTTGGGAAGCGATCGTGTGCCATGAAATGACGAACGGCAAATTGGAGGCACGCTCGTTTGAGTTCGTGCAGACTCATCCTTTCGATGCGCGGTTGCCCGCGGCGTCGTGGATGGTGATGGTGGCGTCGCGATCCGATGGCTCTTTCCGTGCGTCGGAGCATTTTGACTTCCTGAAAGGCAAGGTGGAAGTGACCGAAGCGGACTTCCTGGCCGGATTAGTGGAAATGGTGCGGGCGGGCGTACTGGTGTTGGAAGGGAGGCAGGGATGAGCGGGTTTCCGTTGCGAATGGGGAGCGAAGCGGCGTTCCGCACGGTGCGGGAGTTCCTGGCCGGCGCGGGCTTCACCGAGGAGTTCCTGCTGCGGCACTTCCAGGTGCCACAGATTCATCTGCTTCTGGTGCCGTTCGGCATGCATGGCTCCTATCTGGCTTCGAAGTATCAGGGCGAGGGGCTGCCGTTGTTCCTGGCGCGCACGCTGGTGGCCGGTTTCGATGCTACGCCGGCAGAGGTGCGCCGTTACTGGCCGGACCCGGTGCGCGATTCCCTGCTGGAACTCGGCATCTTCGAGCCGCACGGAGAAAACTTGCGGTCCACCGTCATGGTGCTTCCCGGATTCGGCTTTATCGTAGCGGCCGACCGCGGCGTGCGTCCCGGCGGGCTGGTGTATCAGGAGCAGGATTTCGTGATGTGCGGGGCGGAGAACCTGTCGCGCCGCTATGTCGATACTTTCGGGAAGTCGCCGTGCGAGAGCCTGTTGGAACTCGGCACCGGTGCGGGTTTGGGAGCATTGGTGGCCAGCCGCTTCGCCGCCAAAGTAACGGCGACGGACATTGTGCCGCGCGCCGTATCCTACGCCGAATTCAACTGCCGGCTGAACGGTGTGACGAACGTGGAAGTGCTGCAGGGTGACCTGTTCGCTCCGGTGGCGGGCCGCACGTTCGACCGCATCGTCTGCCACCCGCCTTTTGAGCCTTCCATCAAAGGGGATTACACGTTCTCTATCGGAGGCGAAGACGGCGAAGCTGTGATTGAGCGGATTGTCAGGGAGGCACCGGCTCACCTGAACCCGGGCGGGCGGCTGTACTGCCAGGTGACGGGAACCGACCGTCAGGGCGAGCCCTTCGAGGAGCGGGTTCGGACGTGGCTGGGTGATGATGCCGCTCGAACCGATGTGGCGCTGTTCGTTCGCTTGACGACCGAACCGCGGGAATACGCCGTGGAACAGATTCTGGCCGAGAACCAGGACTCCTGGAAGCTGCTCGAATGGAACGTCATGTACTCGAAGATCAAGGCGCGGCTGGTAATCGTCGGCATGTTGGTACTGCAGAAGCGTGCCAGTGAGCGTCCGGTGTTCTTCACGCGGCGGGTCTTCGGGCCGCGCACGGGCTTGGCGGAGATGGAGGATTTGCTGGCCTGGGAAACGCGGGCCGCCGAGCCCGGATTCGCAGAGGATCTGATGGGATTGCGTCCTGTGCCTGGTGAAGGCTGGAAGCTCTATGCGCGTCACGCCATGCGCGAAGGGAAGCTGGCCACCTTGGGGTATACGTTCTTCAACGAGTACCCCTTCGAGACGAACCTGCATAGCATGCCCTGGATGCCGGTGGTGGTGAGCCAGTGCGACGGCAAGAAGACGGCTGGGGAGTTATTCATGGCCTTGCGCGGCCGGCTGCGCATTGACCCGAACGACTATGTCCAGGCGCTGGCGGCGCTGTTGGGGATGCGGGTGCTGAAATTTACAAAATAGGCTGAAATAAATCCGGCATCTCCAACGTAGACCCGTGTCGAGAGGGATGAGATGGGACCTCCGATACGAATCCAGCAGGTCTGGAAGAGCTACGGGAGTGTAGAGGCTGTCCGCGGACTAGATCTGACCGTGCCGCCCCAGAGTGTGTTCGGATTTCTTGGGCCCAACGGCGCAGGCAAGTCGACAACAATCGGGTTGATTTTGGGCCTGCTGAGACCGACCCGCGGCACGATAGCTCTATTCGACCAGGATTTGGACAACAACAGGAGTGTGCTTGGGCGGATTGGGTCGTTGGTGGAATCGCCATCGTTGTATCCGCATCTGACAGGCCGAGAGAACCTGGAGGTGCATAGGCGGCTGCTCGGCCTCTCCACGCGGGCGATCGAGGACGTGTTGGAAAACGTTGGATTGATGTCAGCCAGTAGCCGGCTGGTGCGGCAGTACTCGTTCGGCATGAAGCAGCGGCTTGGGTTGGCGCAGGCCCTCTTGGGAGGTCCGGAACTGCTGTTGCTGGATGAGCCTACCAACGGCCTGGATCCGGCGGGCATTTACGAAGTTCGAGCCCTGATTCGAGACCTGCCGCGGCGTTGTGGTGTCACGGTTTTTCTATCGAGCCATCTCCTTTCGGAGGTGGAACAGGTGGCGACAGATCTGGCGATCGTTTCTAAAGGCGAACTGAAATTCTCAGGAACCACCGCGGAGTTGCGGACGAGGAGCAAGCAGGCTGTTGTTCTGAAGGTTGATCAGCCGCAGCGTGCTATCGAATTGCTGGTGGGCCTTTGCCGGGATCTGAGGCGAGAGGGCGATCAGCTATCCGTGGCGCCGGAGGATGGCATCGATGCGGCGCGGTTGAACGCCATGCTGGTGGGGGCGGGGATTCGCGTTTCCCATCTTATGACGCAACACATGACGCTCGAAGATGTATTCCTGGAACTGACAGGCCCGGCGAATGCCGGGGGTGCGGTGTGATGATGTTCGTGCGTGCCTTGAGCGCGGAGTTGCTGAAGCTGAAGCGGACTATCGCCGCCAAACTGGTAGTGCTTGCGCCCCTGTCGATTGTCGTGCTCGTGCTCTTTCTGGCGTCGCAATCGCCCTTCAGCACGTTAGGCCGGATGGGTGTGAGCAACGAGTGGACAGCTTTGACGCGTGTCACCCTGATGCTCTGGACCCTGCTGCTGCTGCCGCTTTACATGACGATCGAGAGTGCGCTGGTGGCTGGCCTGGATCATGCGGAGAACCAGTGGAAGAGTCTATTTGCGCGGCCCGTACCTCGATGGACCGTCTACGTCGCGAAGTTTATCGTGGTGTACACGATGACTTCCGCGGGGACAGTTGTTCTTGTGTGTGGCGTCCTAATCGACGGTTGGCTCTTGCCTCGGCTACAGGCAGAGTATCGCTTCCAGCCGCCCGTTCCTGTTGGACCGATCTTTCGGATGGGTTTGGAGGTGGCCGGGCTAGCGTTCCTGGCACTAGCGATCCAGCATTGGGTGAGTCTACGGTTCCGGTCCTTCGCGGTGGCAGTCGCTACCGGGGTCATGGGCATGGTCGTAGCGTATGTCGCGGTTATCGCAACGCACCCGCTGGGTGGCTGGCCGCAGTACTTTCCCTGGGCGCTACCGATGTTGGTGCTGTCCGGGCGGCCACATGATCTGGTAACCGGGCTGTGGGTGAGTGGATTGTTCGGTTTGGCCGCTATGGGTATCGGCTGCTGGGATTTCTGCAGGCGCGAAGTGCAATGAAGCCTTCTGCCGTTCCTGCGGGTGATAAAATAGAAAGATTTCGTGTCAACAACCGGTGAACGATTTGAGCAGCTAGTGGCGATCATGGCCAGACTGCGGGCGCCAGACGGGTGTCCGTGGGACCGCGAGCAGGACTTCGATTCCATCAAGAAGTACACGCTCGAAGAGACCTATGAAGTTCTCGATGCCATTGACCGCAGGGATTGGCGCGACTTGTGCGAGGAACTCGGCGACTTCCTACTGCAGGCGGTCTTCTACGCGCAGATGGCGCAGGAGGACGGCAAGTTCACCATCGGCGACGCCCTGGATGCCATCAACGAGAAGCTGATCCGGCGCCATCCGCATGTGTTCGGCACTGGTGACGCGAAGACAGCCGACCAGGTGAAGACGCGCTGGGACGAGATCAAGGCCGAGGAAAAGAGAGCCCGGGCCGAGAAGCCGAAAGGGCTGCTGGACGGTGTTCCACGCGCCATGCCTGCGCTGGTGGAGGCGCAGCAGATTTCCAGCAAAGCCGCTGGCGCCGGATTTGATTGGCCCGAAATCGGCCAGGTAGCCGATAAGGTACGCGAGGAACTGGCGGAACTCGAAGAGGCGCAGGCCAAGGCCGGCTCCGATGAGATCGAGGCAGAACTGGGTGACCTGCTGTTCACCATCGTGAACCTGGCGCGGTTCCTGAAGGTGGATCCGGAGCAGGCGTTGCGCCGTACCAACGCTAAGTTCCGGAAGCGTTTCGGTCATGTGGAGCGGGGCTTGGCGGTGCGCGGGCGTAGTCTGGCGGAATCAAATCTGGAGGAGATGGAAGCGCTGTGGCAGGAGGCCAAGTCGGAGTGAGTTTGAGTCAGGAAATTGTCACGCGGCCGCTCGCGTCCATTGCGGAGTTTGAAGAAGCGGTGGCGCTGCAGAAGGAGATCTGGGGCTTCGCCGACATCGAACTGCTGCCGCGGCGGTTGTTCGTGGTGGCCAATAAGATCGGCGGGCAGACGCTAGGTGCCTTCGACGGCTCGAAGATGGTGGCGTTCCTCATCGCCATCCCCGGCCTGAAGAGCGACGGCAGCACGTATCTGCACAGCCATATGCTGGGCACCATGGCGGGCTATCGGGATCGCGGATTGGGGCGGCGCCTGAAGCTGTTGCAGCGCGACGAAGCGCTGGGTCGCGGCATCCAATTGGTGGAGTGGACCTTCGATCCGCTGGAACTGAAGAACGCCTTCTTCAACATGGAGCGGCTGGGCGCGGTAGTGCGCCGCTTCGTGCCGAACCAGTACGGCACTACGTCCAGCCATCTGCACGGCGGGCTGCCGACCGATCGCTGTATTGCCGAATGGTGGATTGGGTCGCCACGCGTCGAGGAATTGCTGGGCGGCGGCGAACGGAAGCGGCCGGAAGTGGTGGCGCAAATCGCCGTGCCGGCTGATATCGCCGAAATCCGTCAGTCGGATCCGGCTCGTGCCCGTGACGTGCAGACCGCCGTGCGGGAGCAGTTTTTGGAACACTTCCGCAACGGATTGGAAGTGAGCGGGTTCTCCGCGACGCCGGAGGAAGGCATCTACCTGTTGTCGGCGCGGACCGATTCTGGCAAAGGATAAACAACCGGAATGGCGTTTCAGATTGAGCAGATTGTGCTGCGGAAGATCCGCATGCCGCTGGTGCACTTCTTTGAGACCAGCTTCGGACGCACCTATGAGCGCAAGATGGTGCTGGTGGAGGTGCGCGCGGGCGGCGTGTCGGGCTGGGGCGAGGTGACCTGCGGCGAGAACCCCTTCTATAACGAGGAATGGACGGACTCGGCGTGGCTGATTCTGAAGGACTACGTGGCGCCGCGTGTGATCGGCCACCCGTTTGGCTCGGCTGCGGAAGTGGCGGCGCGCACGGCCCACATCCGCGGCCATCATATGGCACAGGGCGGGCTGGAAGTGGCCTGCTGGGACCTGGAAGCCCGTCAGGCCGGTGTGCCGTTGTGGAAGCAGATTGGCGGAGGCGCCCGTAACGAGATTCCCTGTGGCGTGTCGATAGGTATTCAGGACTCGGTGCCGCAGTTGCTGGAGAAGATACGCGTCGAAGTGGAAGCCGGCTACCAGCGGATCAAGATGAAGATCAAGCCGGGTTGGGATGTGGATGTCATCCGTGAAGTGCGGCGCGAGTTTCCGTCCATCAAGCTGATGGCCGACGCCAACAGTGCCTACACGCTGGCTGATATTGACCGGCTGAAGCGTCTGGACGAGTTTTACCTGATGATGATTGAGCAGCCGCTGGCGCATGACGAGATCATCGATCACGTGCCGTTGCAGGCGGCTCTGCAGACGCCGATCTGCCTGGATGAGTGTATCCGTACCGCGCACCAGGCTGCTCAGGCGATCCGTATGAAGGCCTGCGGCATCATCAACATCAAACTGGGCCGCGTGGGCGGATTCACGGAAGCCAAGAAGGTGCACGATGTATGCCAGGCCGCCGGTATTCCGGTGTGGTGCGGCGGCATGCTGGAGGCCGGTATCGGGCGCGCGCACAACGTGGCGTTGGCCACGCTGCCGAATTTTGTGCTGCCGGGCGACGTGTCGGCCAGCAAACGCTACTGGAAACAGGACATTATCCAGCCTGCGGTGGAAACCACGCCGCACGGCACGATTGTGAAGCGCGACGGGCCAGGTTTTGGCTACGAATTGGACATGGATTTCATCAAACATATTACGGAGCAGGAGGACGTGCTGCGTTGAGCGAAGGTAGTAGTAGGCCGCCATCGGCCCTGTGGGTATATAGCCTGCTGGTGCTGATGGTGGCGTTCTGGTCTTTCAATTTTATTGTGGCGCGGGTGGCGCTGCAGGAGTTTCCGCCTTTGTTGGCGGCAAGTTTGCGTGCGGTCTTTGCGGGCATGGCCCTGTTGCCGCTGTACCTATGGAAGGGGCGCACGCTGGATAAAGAGCCCTGGGCGGCGAAGGACATTCCGGTTCTTCTGGCGCTGGGTGTGGTGGGAGTTACCTTCAACCAGGTGCTGTTTCTGCTGGGCTACAACCGCACCAGCACAACCCACGCGGCCATCATTACAGGTCTTTTGCCGCTGCAGGTTCTGACCATCTCCGCAGCCGCGCGTATTGAGCAGATTACGCGCCCGCGGGTGCTGGGCATGATGGTGGCGCTGGTCGGCGTTGCCGTGCTGCAACTGGCTCGCGGGGGCGGCGGCCATCCGCCGACGCTGCTGGGCGATGCCCTTGTATTCCTGTCAGGCACCACGTTTGCCTGTTTTGCCGTGATCGGCAAGCGGCTTACCGCGAAACACGGCGGGCTGACGGTCAATACCTTCGCCTTCCTGGGCGGGGGCACGGTGCTGCTGCCGGTGATTGCCTGGCAGTTGCAGACCTTCGATCTGGGCCGTGTGTCGATGGCGGGTTGGGCCAGCGTGCTGTACATGGCGATCTTTCCGTCAGCCGTAGCCTACGTGATTTTCTACTACGCGCTGACGCATCTGCCTGCCTCGCGGGTATCGGCTTTCGGCTATCTGCAGCCCTTGATGGCCACACTGCTGGCTGTGGGGCTGATGGGCGATCAGATCAGCGGAACCCTGGTGGCAGGGGGAGGCCTAGTGCTGACCGGCGTGCTGCTCACGGAGCGGAGCTAGATGGCAGGTTTCCTGCAACTGCTGCGCGAGAACCCGAACTATCGCTATACGTGGATGGGGCAGGTGGTGAGCGAGGTGGGCGACCATTTCAACAACATCGCCGTGTTCGGCCTGGCGGTGACGCTGCCGCATTCGGGGATGGTGGTGACCGGAGTTCTGCTCTCGCGCGCGGTGCCCGCGATCCTGGCCGGGCCGCTGGCGGGCGTCCTGTTGGACCGCCTGGACCGCAAGCGCGTTATGATTGCCAGTGACCTGGTGCGGGCGGTGATGGCGCTGTTCTTCATCCTGGCGGCCGCCAACCCCGTTCCCTCAACGTTGTTTGCCTTGAGCGCGATGCTCATGGTGGCATCGCCCTTCTTTACCAGCGGCCGGTCGGCCATTCTGCCAACGATTGCCACGAAGGAGCAACTGCACACGGCGAACTCGCTGACGCAGACGACACAGTGGACCACGCTCACCATCGGCGCCATGTTGGGCGGAGCAAGTGTAACGCACTTCGGCTACCAGTGGAGCTTCTTCTTCAACGCCCTGTCGTTCCTGTTTTCGGCCTGGTGCATCTCGCGGCTGCGCGTGGCGGGAGGATCCTTCAAGGCCGAAAGAAGGTCGCTGACCGAAGTGGATGTCGTCAAACCCTGGCACGAATATGCGGCCGGATTGCGGTACATGCGCGCGCATCCGATGATGATGGGGGTCGCGGTGGTTGCCGTGGGCTGGGCCACCGGCGGCGGCGCCGCGCAGATTCTGTTCAGCCTTTTCGGCGAGCAGGTCTTCCATAAGGGCGCCGCGGGCATCGGTATCATTTGGGGCTTTGCCGGTTCCGGGCTGTTGCTGGGCGGATTGCTGGCCCACTGGCTGGGCCCGCGGCTGAGCTTTTCGGCCTACAAGAAGCTGATCGCCGTGGTGTATCTGGTGCATGGCGGAGCTTACGTCATCTTCAGCCAGATGCAGAGCTTCGCCTGGGCCTGCTTTTTCATAGCGCTGTCACGTGCGGCGGTGGCCATCAGTAGCGTGCTTAACATGTCGCAAATGCTGCGCCACGTTTCGAACGCCTATCGCGGGCGAGTGTTTTCCACCATTGAAACGCTCACCTGGGGCACCATGATGCTGTCCATGACGGCGGCGGGTGCGGCGAGTTCGCAATACAGTCCAAGGACCATCGGGCTGGTCTCCGGTATCCTGAGTTCGCTGACGGCCTTTTACTGGCTGGCACTGGATGCCGCGGGACGGTTGCCGGAGCCGGAGCGCGAAGGGGTGGAGCCAAACGAGGTGGAGGTTCATGAGCCAACGGTCTGACCTAAGCGGCAAACTGGTGCTGGTGACCGGCGCCGCCAGGCGCATCGGGCGCGGAATTGCGCTGCATCTGGCGCGCGAAGGGGCGCGGGTGCTGATCCACTACAACGAAAGTGAACGGGAGGCACGGGCAACGGCCGACGAATGCGGCGCCGCCGGACTGCTGCAGGCGAATCTGGAATCCGTGGCCGACATCACCCGCATGTTTGCGGAACTGGAGGAGCGCTACGGCCGGCTGGATGGCCTGGTGAACAACGCCGCGCGTTTCACCCGATTCCACCCATTCGACGTCACCGAAGCCGATTGGGATTTCATTCATAGCGTGAACCTGAAAGCGACGTTCTTCTGCTGCCAGCAGGCCGCGATTCGCATGCGCCGCCATGGTGGAGGGCGGATTGTGAACATCAGTTCGCTGGGCGGCATCCGGCCGTGGGCCGAGCATGCCCACTACTGCGCGTCGAAGGCGGGGGTGATTCACATGACCAAGGCGTTGGCGAAGGCCCTAGCGCCCGACATCACGGTGAACTCCGTTGCGCCGGGCGTGATTCCCTTTGGCGACCTGGACGAGCGGGCAGAAGCGATGGTGCGCGCCACGCCCGCGCAGCGGCCCGGCACCGCGGAGGAGATCGCCGAGGCCGTGCACTACTTCCTGACGGCCTCGGAGTTTGTAACCGGGCAGGTTCTGGCAATTGACGGCGGCCTCAGCCTGCGTTAGTGGCCTGCCTTGGCGGGCGGCCCGTGCGCGGAGGGCTTCTCCGCCCCGTGGCTGTCGGCGGGTTTTGCCTCACCGTGGCCCGATTCCGGCTTCTTCTCGCCGTGCCCACCGCCGCTCGCCTTCTTTTCTCCATGTCCGGCGGCAGCCTCGCCGTGCCCTCCGGCTTCCTTCTTGGCGGCTTCGGCCTCTTCTTCCTTGGTCGGCTTTGGCGGCTGCTGGTACTGCACAATCACGGAGATCCGGCGATTGCTGGAGTTTTCCGGATCATCAGGAATCCGCGGACGCTGGAAGGCAAAGCCGCGCACCTGGCCCACCTGCTCCGGACGTAAGCCGGTCTCCGACATCAGCCGGCGCGCGGCATTGGCACGGTCCGCCGAGAGTTCCCAATTCGAGTACCCCGTCTCGGAGGCAAACGGTTTGGAATCGGTATGCCCTTCGATATAGAGGTTGTTCGGGAGCTTGCCGAGTTCTCCAGCCAGCTTCGCGATGATCTCCTTGCCCACCTCACTTGGCTTGGCACTCCCGCTGTCGAAGAACATGCCCTTGCCCTTCTCGTCCTCAATCAACTCAATCCGAAGGCCCTCGCCGGTGACCGTGATTTGGACGTTCTTGCTGAGTTTCTGAAAGTCGGGAGTCTGCTTGAGGGCAGCTTCCAGCTTGTCCTTCAAGTTCGTCATGTCGTCTTTCTTGAGCTGCAGGCCGTCGCCGGCTCCATGCATGTTGGAGCCCATCATCTTGCCGTTCCCGGTGGGATCCTGGAAGTAACCGCCCACCGCCTGCTTCACCTTTTCGTCACTCGACAGGAGCCACAGCACAATGAACAGCGCCATCATCGCTGTGACAAAGTCGGCGTACGCCACCTTCCAGGCGCCACCGTGGTGACCGCCATGGCCGCCCTTCTTCTTGATGATGATTATGGGCTGCTCGCCATGCTCCGACATTTAGGCGCCGCCTCCCTTACAGGCCTTTTCCATCTCCTTGAACGAAGGCCGGACGTGCGCCGGAATCGCCCGCCTGGCGAACTCGGTGGCGATCAGCGGCGGGCAGCCCTTGGCGAAGGAGATCAGGGCCACGCGCAGGCAGTGATAGTAGTTGCCCTCTGCTTCGTTGATCTTGGTCATGTGGGCGGCCAGCGGTCCAAAGAACCCGTAGCACATCAGAATGCCCAGGAACGTGCCCACCAGAGCCGCTGCCACTTTGTGGCCGATCTCCTCCGGCGGCCCGCCCAGCGAGCCCATCGTGATGACCACGCCCAGCACGGCGGCGACAATACCCAGGCCCGGCAGGGCGTCGGCCACGTTGCTGAGCGCCGACACGGGCTCCTGCGATTCATGGTGATGGGTCTCCATGTCGAGTTCCATCATTTCGTTAAGGTCATGCGTCTGCACGCCGCCGGTGACAAGCACACGTAGCGTGTCGCAAAAGAAATACAGGGCGAGATGGTCCTTGGCAAACTTCGGGTACTTGCCGAAGAGCTGGCTCTTGTCCGGGTCTTCGATGTCAGGCTCCAACTTGGCCAGACTGTTCTTGCGGGCAAACGAGAAGACGTCATTGACCATCTTGAGTGTGTCGAGATAAAAGGCTTTGTTAAAGCGGTTTCCTTTGAACACGCCCAGGATTCCTTTGAAGATCCCCATGACGGTTGGCAAAGGATTGGCGATGAAGAGGGTGCCGAAGGCGGCGCCCCCGATGATGACCAGCTCGGCGGGCTGTACCAGCACCGCCAGATGGCCGTGTTCCATCAAATATCCGCCGATAACGGCGCCTATGACGATGAGAATTCCGACAATCGCAAACATGATACCCATGACCCTTATCGGAGCGTAGAGGTAGGGTTTGAACGAGAACGCACAGTTCGAGCCGCTTCATTTAGTTTGGGTTACAATCGGGGAAGGCCGCGCCGGTCTGGCGCGAGGACGCAACTCCATGGATTTACAACAGTTCGCCGAGCATCGCGCGCACGAATTGCTGGCTCGGGTGAATCGCGAAATGGCCAACGTGGCCCAGCACAATGACGTGGATGCCATCCACGATCTGCGCGTGTCCATCCGGCGATTTACGCAGGCCCTCCGCGCCCTGCAGTCCTTGTTTCCGAAGACGGAAGTAAAGCGGATGCGGCGCAAGCTGCGGACCGTCATGGATGTCGCCGCCGAGATCCGCAACCGCGACATCGCGCTCCGGTTACTGAGCGAGGCGCAGATCACCGAAGCGTCCCCGCTATGGCAACGCCTGGCTTCGGAGCGCGACGCCGCGCGCGGAGACCTGACGCTGCTTGCCCGCCAGTGGCGGCGGCGCAGTCTGGGAACGCGCTGGCCGCGCAAGCGGAGGCCGCAATGAAGCGTCGCCAGGGCAAGTGGGTGGCTGAAACATCGGCCGGTGAAAACGCACAGCGCGAACTGCCGCTGTTTGCCAAGGACTACTTCGCGCTTGGCCGGAAGGCGGCCCGCAAGCAGGTTCCCACCGAACGGTTGCACCAGTTCCGGCTGGCGACCAAGCACTTCCGTTATCTGCTGGAGCTTTTCCGTCCCGCTTACGGTCCGCGCCTGGACAGCTATATCGACCAGTTACGCAAGGTGCAGACGCTGCTGGGCGACCTGCAGGATTTCGCCGTCACGCGCGACATGGTGGAGACTGGTCCGGAAATGGGCACGGCCGATGCACGCCGCGCCATTGAATTCCTGACCAAGAGGGAAGAGAAGAAGCGCGGCGAATTCCGCGAATACTGGAAAAGCGAAATGGACGCCGAGGGACGCGAGGCGGCCTGGAAGAACTATTTGGGCAAACACGCCGTGAAGAAGGCGCCCGGGCGGCTGAAGAAAGCAGAGGGGCAGGCGGCCAAGGTCGGCAGTTAACCGCCTGCGTCCAGGCTCGGCTATTCGAGGATGTGCGACTTCAGGCCGTCCAGCGTGAAGTGCGGGCCGCGGACATAGTCGAGCAGTTTGCCTTCCCGCGTGCGGACGCGGTCCACCATTTCCGGGATGAGTTCCCGCTTTTCCTTCGGGACCAATGCCAGCCCGTTATCGTCTCCATGGAGCAGGTCGCCCTGGTTGATGACCAGCCCGTGGATCTGCACCGGCACGCCGACGCGGACGATGCGGAAATTGGCGTGGCTGGCAACGGAACCCTTGGCGAAGTAGTGGAAACCGATACGGCGAACCTCTGGCAAGTCCCGCACGCCACAATCGCTGACCAGGCCGACCGCGCCCAGGCGATGGAAGATGGAGGACATCACTTCACCCGCGTGTGCCGCGTAGTTGCCATGGCCGCCAATTTCCTGCAGCACCATCACGCCGGGCTTCGGGCTCTTGGACAGTTCGCCGTAAAGGTCCAGAAACACGCGGTTATCGCGCTTTTCCATGCTGGTGTAGGTTTCCACCTGTGCGGTGACGGCATAGCCGATCATGCGGCCGAGTTCGGGGAACAGGCAGCGCAGTTCGAGCGGGGTGAATCCTTCATGGTCTTTGCGGACGCCCAGCAATTCGATGGCGTTGCAGAGCGTGGGTGTGTCCACGGTTTTGAGGTAGTCAAGGAAGTTGGCTTCGGACATTCCTTCTATAGTACTGGCCACAGCAGCACGACGAGGAGCACGCTGAAACTGATGGAAAGAATCAGGTTGCGTAGGCCGACGGCCTTAAACGGCTCTTTGAGTGTCGCCGGTTGGGCAAGGCTGCGCAGTTCGCGGGCGTGGTAGGCGGCCGAGAACAGCAGCGGAATGGAGTAGTAGGGGTGACCCGCGGTGAGCAGCACCAGTCCGGCCAGGATGGAGAAGGCGACGGCCGCTCGGGCGGCTCCGGCCGGCGGTGTGGCTTCGTTTCGCCGGGCGGCCTGGATGCGGTCGATACGGGCATGGACCACGAAGATGCCGGTGGTGGCATGAAAAGCGTGTAGAATCCAGACCGGCCATACCCAGGCGGGCAGCGGCAGATTGCCGGTCAGCGCCGCCGGAAGCAGGGCCGAGGCGCTGAGGGCCAGGGCGCTGGTGATCTGCAGCGCGGCGGAGCGTTGCCGGTTGCGCAGGGTCATATAGATGGCGAGCGCCGTCAAGCCAGCGGCGGCCAGGCCCATCAGGGCGAGCAGCGGGAAGGCCACGCGGGTGAGCAGCGCCAGGGCGGCGAGGGCCAGCAGCGCCAGTTCCACGGCGAGAAAGCGCCGTGCGGTGTCGGTCTCCGGATGGAAGGTTCGCCAGGTCCAGCGTTGCCGGGCCAGGATGAGCAGCGGTTCGCGGCAGGCAAATACCAGCAGGACGGCCAGCAGAGCGGGCACCAGTTGCCAGTGCCAGGCACCGGCCAGCAGGGCGGCAACGAAGAAGGGCTGGAGCAGAATGCCCCAGGCTCCGTGTTCTCTTGGCAGTAGCGCGGTCACAGACATAGCGTAGGCAAATGACGGGCCGGCTGCCGTGACTGCGGTCACAGGGAGTGGAAAAGAAGCAGGTCGAGCGAGAAGGTGACGCGCTGCACCTGCGGTGCTTGAGGTTGCAAGGGCCGGTAGATGGCGTGCAGAACATCTTCGACGGCCTGCTGGTCCAGTTCGGCGGATGCCGTGGCGCGGCTATGCCCGGCAAAGGCGAAGTCCGTGGCAAACATGGCCTGCGTTCGGGCGATGCGGTCGCGCCCGGTGCCGCGCAGTTCGATGAGGTCGTCAGGAGCCGGGATCGCCACTAGCAGCCTACCGCCTGGCTGCAGGACACGGTGGATCTCCGGCGCATTCATCCGGGCGGTGATGCAAATTGCCGCGCTGCAGGAGTGGTTGGCGTAGGGCAGGAAGCGGTCGGCGTTTGCTACCACCCAGAGGCAGCTGGGGTAGCGCCGGGCGGCCGTGTCAATCGCCGCAACGGAAAGGTCGACACCACTGCCGGCGCATCCGGCGGCCTGGGCCAGCGTGCCGAGGTAGTAGCCTACGCCGCAGCCGATATCGAGGACCGTGTCGGACGCGGAAAGGGGGAGCGCGGCGGCAACCGTACCGCGCAACGGATCGAGCAGGCCGCGGTCAAACAGGCGGCTGCGGGCGGCGACGGCAGCCGGCGTGTCGCCGGGCTGTTTCGAGCGCCGGTCCTGGGGCTGGAGCAGATTGGCGTAGCCGCTGCGGGCGATGTCGAACGAGTGGCGCCGCGGGCAGGACAGGTGTTGGGAGTGGCGAGTGAGCGGCTGATGACAGCCACGGACCGTACAAAGCAGTTCGATACGACGAGCGTAACACTGAACAGGCGTTTTCCCCTAGACGGTGGTCGGCATTCGCCCCATCAACTCATGGCAGCGTTCTGCCGATCACCTTGGCAGCATGATCTCCACCCTGGATGCGCAAGCTGCAAGCGAACGGGAGCGGCCGGAGGGCTATTGCCCGCCTGTGCCCCAAACCCTGGAAGAAACGGGGCTAAACGAGAACTTCCTTCAGCAGTTGCTGTTGAAGACGATGTACTTTCGCGGCGAAATGGTTGGCCGCGAGTTGGGCAAGAGCCTCGGCCTGAACTTCAGTATTATTGAAGGCTGCCTGGAGTACTTCCGGCAGCATCACCTGGTAGCGGTAAAGCGCTCGCTTGGCATGGGTATGGTGTCGAACGTGTTCGCGCTCTCCGAGCAAGGGCGGACGCTGGCCAGCAAGTATCTGGAGTCTAATACCTACGCGGGAAAGGCGCCGGTGCCGCTGGCGCAGTACTGCGCTTCGGTAAGAGCCCAGAAGCAGCCGGCTAACTGGCTGACCAAGGATAGCCTGCGGGCGGCTTTCCGGCATATGGTGCTGAGCGATGACCTGCTTTCGCAGATAGGGCCCGCGGTGAATGCCGGCAAGTCATTTCTGCTGTATGGCCAGCCCGGCAATGGAAAGACCTACGCCGCGGAAGCCATCTTTCGCATTGAGGCGCTGCCGATTTACATTCCCTACGCGATTGAGTGCGCCGGCCAGATCGTCCAGATGTTTGACCCGCTGTATCACAACCGGGTAAAGCCGGAAGAAGAGGAGCAGGCCACGCTCTGGTCGGTGGACGAGGAAAAGACGCACGATGCGCGCTGGGTGCAGGTGCGGCGGCCGTTCGTCGTGTCCGGCGGCGAACTGACGCTGGAGATGCTGGACCTGGCCTTCAAGCCGGACTCCAAGATTTACGACGCTCCGTTCCAGTTGAAGGCCAACAATGGTATTTACCTCATCGACGACTTTGGGCGCCAGCGCGTCTCGCCGGCCGAGGTCCTGAACCGCTGGATTGTGCCGATGGAGAAGGGGATCGACTATCTGAACTTCCTGTCGGGCGGAAAGATGTCGGTGCCGTTTGACTGCTTCCTGGTGTTCTCCACGAATCTGCGTCCGGAACAGATCGGGGACGAGGCCTTCCTGCGCCGCATCCAGTACAAGATGTACATGAAGAACCCGACCGAGGAGGAATTCGCGGTCATCTTCCGGCGCTATGCGGCCAGCTTGAACCTGCCGATCGTCCCGGGCGCTTTGGGCTTCATTCTGGAGCGCCGTTTCCGGAGCACTGGCAAGCGACTGCGCCGCTGCCAGCCGCGCGATCTGATCTCGCATGCCGTGGATTTGATCAACTTCGAAGGTTTGCGGTATGAGCTGTCGGCGGAGGTGCTGGACCGGGCGTACGAGAGTACGTTCGTAACCGATCAGTACGAGGCGTAGCTTAGAGCGTGGCGGCGAGAGCGGCATACCTTCGTGATCGCGGAGGTGCGACGATGGGAGCCGGACTCAAATGACACGCTGGCTTCTGTTGCTATGGATCGGCGGCACGCTGGGTGCGCAGGTAACCCCGCCCGGCAAGGTGCCGATTCCGGAGGACGAGCGGCCCTCAAAGCCATTCGTGTGGTCCGAGCGGCGGCTGCTGGTGGCACCGGAGCTGTTCGACGCGCCGGACGAATGGATCGACCGGTCTCTGCAATGGGCCGACTTCATTCTGGGGACATACAGGCCAGCGCTGCCGGAACACCCGTTACGCCGTGCGGCTCTGCTGCGGCTGGACGACGTTCTGCATATCGAGTCGGCGCCCCGCAAGGAACTGGTGCAGAAGTGGTATCGGGCGCGGATGTACCGCGCGATCGAGGAGATTGAACGCACCAAGGTCACCGAAGGAATGCGGATCTGGAAGCTGTATAACCACGGCTTCCTGGTGCGCACGCCGACCGTGTCGTTCACCTTTGACTTTGTGCCTGGAACACGGCAGCCGGGCTTTGCGATAGAAAAGGAATGGCTGGCGAGGCTGGTGACGCAAAGCGACGCAACCTTCATCAGCCATCTGCATGGCGATCATGCCAGCCAGGACGTCGCGCGGCTGTTTCTGGCGCAGGGCAAGCCGGTTATCGCGCCTGAGGGACTGTGGAAGACCATGCCAGAGTTCGCCGGAAAGCTGACGTATCCGGAGCGGAGTGCTAAGGTGCACCGCATTCCCGTGCAGGGCGGCAAGCAGGTGTTGGAGGTTGTCGCCTACCCAGGACATCAGGGGGCGACGGTGCTCAATAACGTGCATCTGGTGCGATCACCCGAAGGCCTTACCGCCATGCAGACGGGCGACCAGTGGAACGACGATGCCCCGGGGACGGATTTCGATTGGATCTCGCATGTGGGGCGCCAGCACGCGGTGGACGTACTATTGCCGAACTGCTGGACACGGGGGATTGCGCGCATGGTGCGGGGCGTGAATCCAAAGTTGGTGATCACCGGCCATGAGAATGAGATGGCCCACACCGTGGATCACCGCGAGGACAACACGCAGACTTACACGCGATTGTGGGGCGTGGGCTATCCGTTCGTGTTGATGACTTGGGGGGAGAGCTATGGGTACCAGCGGGTGGCGGAGCCGCGGTTGGGGGTGGACAAGTAAGGCGGTTCAGTCCGCGACCCGGCCGACCTTTTCGGCCTTCCGCAGACGGTCATCCACCAGGTTCAGGCGTCTGGCCATCCCGGGCGGCAGGATGGAGAAGAACCGCAAGCTTCCCATCGCGGAAGGGATCTCCCAGACCTCCTCCTCGGACGTCATCCAATGCAGGGCGTCGAATCGCTTCAGGTTCATCGGACTGGAGTAGCGGCGCAGCGTTTTCTCGCCTTCCAGGTTGTGATAGTGCTCGAAATAGGACATCACCAGCTCCCGTAGAGACCGATACACCGGCTCCCGGAACCGCAGGCTGGCGTAGTTGGATTTGGCTATGGCGCCCCAGTAACGTCCATGCCGGTAGAGGGCGAGCACGTGATCATCATCACGCACCGCGCCCAGGTCCGTCAGTAGAGGCGGCTGGCCGTGAAAGCGCAGCGCCGCGGCGGCAAACAGCGCGCCCTCCATGCAATGGCCCTTCCGTTCCCGCATCAGGCGCCGCGGCGAAAGGCAATGCACGCCGCCGTCGTAGCGGACCTCCTCGTCCAGCCAGTGCTGGATCAGGGCGGGCGTCTTCAACGTGGTCAGGAGGCGTCGCTCGTCGCCCGTCCAGGCATGCGGATCCATGCTAGACGATACGGAGCGGCTCACCGAGCGAGCGGGGGCGGGCAGGCTTGTCCGCCGAGGCGGCGTCGGTGGAATCTCCTTCACCCGGAGCAAGGAAGAGGTTGCTTTCAAGGCCATGCTGCTTGGTATAGAGCTCATGGTAGCGCCCCGCTGCCGCATACAAGGAATCGTGTGTACCGCGTTCGACAATGCGGCCCTCTTCCATGACCAGGATCTGCTCGGCGCGGCGGATGGTGGACAGGCGGTGTGCGATGACGAACGTCGTACGCCCGCGCATGAGGAAGCTGAGGCCCTGCTGGATCATCTGTTCGGATTCCGAGTCGAGGCTGGAGGTGGCCTCGTCCAGAATCAGAATCCGCGGGTCGGCCAGAATGGCGCGGGCGATGGACAGCCGCTGGCGCTGGCCGCCGGAAAGCTTAACGCCGCGTTCGCCGATGATGGTGTCGTACTTGTCGGTGAAGCGGTCGGCGAACTCGTCTACACGGGCAATGCGGCAGGCTTCCAGGATTTCCGACTCCGTGGCGTTGGGCTTTGAGAAGGCGATATTTTCGCGGATGGTACCGTCGAACAGGAACGTATCCTGCAAGACTACCCCTAGTTGGGTGCGGTAGGAGGCCAGCCGCACGGTGGACAGATCGGTGCCGTCCACCAGCACGCGGCCTCGGGAAGGTTTGTGGAAGGCCGCCACCAAGCCGATGGTAGTGGACTTGCCGGAACCGGAGGAGCCCACCAGGGCAGTGACAGTACCCGGCTTGGCGACGAAGCTGACGTCGTGAAGAACAGGCTTGCCCTCTTCGTACGAGAAATCGACGTTTTCGAAGGCTACCTCGCCATGAACCGGCGGCAGGTCTACCGTGCGGCCTGGGTCTCGGTCCTCTCTCAGTTCCAACATGACTTCCCGGGTGCGCTCCAGCCCGGCCAAAGCTTCGGTCAACTGCGTGCCGATGCCGACAATCTGGAACATCGGCGCTACCAGAAACGCCAGGAATGCGGTGAACGTCATGAAGCCGCCTAGCGTGAGGGTGCCGGCCAGGATCTGATGCGCGCCCACGTACATCACGATGGCGCCGACGATGCCCAGCAGCAGCGTGGCGGACAGGCTCATGAACGAAATGCCGGTGAGCGATTTCAGAATGTTGTCCAGGATGCGCTGCACTCCGGCGCCAAAGGTGTCTTCCTCACGCGCTTCGGCATGGTAACCCTTGATGACACGCACGCCCGCCAGCGATTCGGTGAGCCGCCCGGTGACCTCCGCGGTAATCTTGCCGCGCTCACGGAAGACGGGCCGAAGCGTGGAAAAGGCACGTTGCAGGAAAAACGTGAACAGCAGCATCACGCCGAGGGCGATGCCGGTCAGCATGACGCTGATGCGCAGCAGCATGACCAACGCCAGCGCAGCGGTGAGCAGACCGCCCACGAACTCCACCAGGCCCGTGCCGACGAGATTGCGCACGCCTTCCACGTCGTTCATGATGCGGGAGACCAGCACGCCCGTCTTGTTCTCATCGAAGTAGGTCACCGACAGCCTGCCGACATGCTGCTGCACGCGGCGGCGCATTTCGGCGATCAACTTTTGTGCCGACTTGGACAGCAACTGGGTGAGCGCAAAGGAAGTCACGGCCTGGATGCCGGTGGCGCCCAGGACCGCCAGGAAGATGGGGGTCAGCAGTTCCGTGCGCTGCTTGCCGATGACGTCGTCGACCAGGTACTTGGTGGAAGCCGGCAGCACCAGGCCGGCCACGCGGCTGACGACGATCAGCAGCAGTCCGGCAAACAGGGTCAGGCGCCGCGGTTTGACCAGCGCCCAGACTTCCGGCAACACGGCCTTCAGGTTCTCCACTTTGCGGGAGGTTTCCGCGCCACCGGCAGTGCGGCGGCCGGTTCGCGAGCGTTCAGCGCCACTGCCGACGCCATGAGGATGCATGCCACGCATGTTCTTTCAGGTTCTCACTTATGGGATGACGGCGGGGGACAGAGGATGCGGAGTGTCGAAATTACACAACTCTTACAATCCGCGGCCGCGATCCCCTTTACTGTGGAAAAAGCACAGGTGTGCAGATTAGCCAAGGATAAAGAATGGGTTCGGACGTTATAAATCTTCCTAATCGTAATCAGTTAGACCGGGGCACCGCGATTGCGTTGCTGGTGCTTCATGCGGGTGCGATTGCCGCTCCGTTTTACTTTGAGTGGAAGGCCGTGCTGGTTGCCTTCGTACTGTATTGGATCGCGGGTGGTTGGGGTGTCTGCATGGGCTACCACCGCCTGCATACGCATCGCGGCTTCAAATGCCCGTTGTGGCTGGAGTATTTGCTGGCGGTCTGCGGCTCGCTGGCGCTGGAAGGCGGGCCGATTTCGTGGGTGGCGACGCATCGTATCCATCATCAGAAATCGGACCAGCCGGGCGACCCGCATTCCCCGCGGGAAGGAAAGTTCTGGTCGCACATGGGCTGGATCATCTTCGGGCAGGCGCGTCACAACGCCACGCGGATGATGTCGAAGTATGCGCCGGACTTAGCTAAACACCGGTTCTACATCTGGCTGAACAACTGGCATTGGGTGCCGCTGCTCATCGTCAGCATCGGGTTGACGCTGTGGGGTGGGCTGCCGATGCTGCTGTGGGCTCTGTGCTTCCGCGTGGTGGCCGGCCTGCATGCCACCTGGCTGGTGAACTCGGCGACCCACATCTGGGGCTCGCGGCGCTTCGCCACCCGCGACGATTCGCGCAACAACTGGTGGGTGGCGCTGCTGACCTTCGGCGAAGGCTGGCACAACAATCACCATGCCCATCCGGTCTCGGCGCGGCACGGGCTGGCCTGGTATGAATTCGATATCACCTACTACACGCTGAAGGCGTTGGAGTCGGTGGGTTTGGTGCGGAACCTGATGGTGGCGCGCATCGATGAGGGGCGCCTGCAGGAACGCGAAGTCGCCTAAGTCTGCGGATTGTCCTTGATCCCGGGATCGGAAATGTCGAAGCGTGGGCCGTTCTCGTCCCACTCTTCGGCATTGAACATCCGGCCCTTGCCGAAGGTACCATCCAACTCCTTGACGGTGAAGGTAACACGGCCGTCTTTCACACGTCCCCAGACGTGGTGATAAAACCAGCCCTCCTTGAATCCCTCGCCCCGTTTCCAACCGCCGGCCATGGTGCCCCCGGAACTGCCGACTTCCATGTCGGTGACGCCGTCGCGGATGATGCGCACGAAGCGATGGCCGTGTCCGCTGATGACATGCTGCACACCGTACTTCTTCACCAT
>JAEUQF010000133.1 GCA_016789745.1 Bryobacterales bacterium | reverse complement strand
GACGGCAATTGGTACGCCTGGTGGGAACAGCCCGCTAACGGCAAGGAGCCCTGGAAGAAGCACGTCATCTCCACCGGCGAAGAGGGCGCCACAAACATCCAAATGGCAGACGTGAATAAAGACGGCAAGATGGACTTCATCGCCACGCGCGGGCACGGCCGCGGCATCGTATGGTTCGAAGGCCCGAACTGGACGCGCCACGACATCAACGCCGGCCTTATTGGGCCGCATTCGTTAGCCATCGGCGATATGGATGGCGATGGCGATATCGATGCCGTCACGTGCGCGAAGGAATCGAAGATCGTGGCGTGGTTTGAGAACGACGGCAAAGGCCACTTCACCACGCACCACATCTATGAAGACCAGTCCGCCTATGACATCCGCATGGTGGACATGGATCGCGATGGCGACCTGGACGTGCTGGTGGCCGGGCAGGCCAGTGAGAACGTGGTCTGGTATGAAAACCGGAGGATGGTGAAGCGCTAGCCCTGCGCCAGCAACTGCTCAATCACCGCCATGTTGCCCAGCGAGTTCTCCAGCGGTACGGGCACTTCCCCGCCCTGACGTATGGCGCGGCTGAACTCCTCACCCTGGAGGGTGTACTGATCGCAAACCGGGAACGTCTCGGTCTGCACGGTGGACCCGAACAGATCTCCGCCGATGTCCACGAACACGCGGCACGGCCGGTCCGGCGGGGCATTGAACGGAATCTCCACTTCGATCCGCCCCTTGGTCCCGAAGATATGCACCTTCTGGTACGGCACCAGTTGCGTCGAACAGGTAAACGTAACCTGTACGCTTCCGTAGCGCAGCATGGCAGACGCGACGCGATCCGTCTTCAGCAACGGATCGCGATCAATGATTCCCAGCACCTGATCCGGCTCCGCATCCAACAGGAACCGCGAGACGTGGATGGGATAGCAGCCGATGTCCATGATCCCACCGCCACCCCAGTCGACAACGTTGCGGATGTTGGCGGGATCATCGTTGTAATAGCTGAAGAAGCCGGTGATCACCCGCAGATCGCCGAGCAGCCCTTCGCGCAGGATCTGCTTCACGCGCAGCCATTGCGGATGCGTGTGCACCATGAAGGCTTCGCCCATCTTCACGCCGGTGCGGTCGCGAACGGCGATCAACTCGCGAACCTCGGCCACGCCTAGCCCCAACGGCTTCTCGCACAGTACATGCTTGCCGGCCTCGGCCGCCTTTGCCGACCACGGCACATGCAGATGATTCGGCAGCGGATTGTAGATCGCGTCGATTTCCGGATCGGCCAACAGATCTTCGTAGGAGCCGTAAGCCTTCGCAATCCCCAACTCGGCCGCCGCGGCCTGTGCCTTTGCCAGATCCCGCGAGGCAATCGCCATCACCGGCGTCATCGCGCTCTGCTGCATGGCCGGAATGACCTTCTTCGTGGCGATCTTGGCCACGCCCAACACTCCCCAACGCACGGGCTGCATTCGTGGAAAGCCTCCGTTACTTCTGCAATAGGAAATGACCCACGAACAGTGAGTCCACACCGGACGAGTAGAAGCTGCGCACCGCATCGCGGGGTGAACAGACCAGCGGCTCCCCGAACAAGTTGAACGAGGTGTTGTAAAGAACAGGCAGTCCGGTGGCCTTGCCCGCTGCATGCAGCAGGCGCCAGAACGCGGGGTTGTCTTCTTCGGTCACCGTATGGACGCGGATCATGTCGCCGGCCAGGATCGCGCTCTCGAACTGCTTGCGGTACGGCGCCTTGACGGTGCCCACAGTGGCCAGGTATCGCGCATTCGGCCCCACCTCGAAATACTCGGAAGCCAGTTCTGCCGGCACCGACGCGGCGAACTTCCGGAAGCTCTCGCGATGCTTGATGTAGGCGTTCAGGTTTTCGGTGGAATAAGGATTCATGGGCGACGCAAGCAGGCTGCGGTTGCCCAACGCACGCGGGCCGAACTCCATCGCCCCTTGCATCCACGCCACGATCTTGTTCTCGCCCAACTCGCGCACGGCGGCGTCCACCAGTTCATCGGTGGTCAGCAGGTAGTGGAACCGCAGCTTGCAGTTCTCGATCACCTGTTTGATCTCTTCCGGACTGAATTGCGGCCCCAGCAGGAGATCGCGCATGCTCACGCGGTGCGTCTGGCGCGCAACGCTGTGCCACACGTGCGTCACCGCGCCGATCGCCGTTCCGGCATTGCCCGCCGCCGGTTGCACGAACACCTGTGGGAACCGGCCGCAGCGTTCCAAGGCCGCCGTCAAAAGGACGTTCAGCCCGAGCCCGCCGGCCAGACAAAGATTCTCGCCCTGCGGCGCCATGTCGATGACCGCCTGCTCTAATGCCCGCTGCACGCCCGCGGCTATGTGGGCACGGAGCTCCGCCGGAATGTCGTCACCATCGCCCAGCCCCAGGCGTTCATAGAACTTTGCGCTGAACGCACCCTGGCCGATGCGGTCACCATCGAAGAAGCTGCGATCGAGCCGCGGCCAGCCGTCGCGCCCACCACTGAGGATCTCGTGGAACAGATCGACGAAGCGATCGTCACCGGCGACGGAGAGCCACTGCACCTTGTGCTCGTCGCCATTGGGAAGAAAGCCCAGCAACGCCGTGACTCGCCCATAGAGGTCGCCCAACGAATCGGGCAGATAAATCTCGCGATCCACTGTCAACTGCGTACCGGTTGCCTGCCAGCGGGCGCCGCAGCGGAAATCGCCCGCACGGTCCAGCGTGAGCACGGTGGCCGTATCGAACGGGGATACATAGTAGGCGCTGGCGGCATGCGCCAGGTGATGATCCACCAACAGCAGTTCGGCATTCGGAAAGCGCTGCCGCAGTTCGATGTGCAGTTCGCGCGCCGGATTGGTTAGCGGCCGGACCAGCACCAGGAAATTCACGCCCGACGCATCCACACCCGCCTGTTTTAAACAAAAGGCGATGCCCTGTTCGGGTAACCCGCCCGCATGATGCGTGCGGGTCAGTTTACGCTCTTCTACCGCGGCCAGCAATTCGCCGTCCTTCAGAACGGCACAGGCCGCCTCATTCAACAGTCCGCCGACTCCAAGTATTACCATGATGTCATTCGTGCAGCAGGCACAGACTCACCAGTGTACCGTTCTTTGTGTCCGGCGCCCCGGTCTGGTACGCTGTAGTCCGGCAAGGTATATACGCCGCAGGTGGCTCGCCATGAAGTGCTCGTCGTACGTCCTCTTCTTCCTCTCCCTTATTCTGAGTAGTCCTTCGTTCGGCCAGGCCGTTCGTACCAACACGGGGTTCCGAACGAATAGCCTGCCTCGCGGCGACGATAACTACACCACCGCCCCGGTGAGTATTGGTTTCAGCATCAACTTCTTTGGCGTCAACCGGAGCCAGGCCTACATTGCAAACAACGGCAACATCGCCTTCACAAACGACGGCAACCTTGGCCGGTACAGCCCGGAGACCTTCAGCGCCCTGCAGCGGGAGATCATCGCACCATTCTTCGCCGACGTCGATACCAGTAACACCGCTTCCGACGTCACCCGTTGGGGGAACGACACCGTCAACGGCCGCCCGGCTTTTGGTGTCAATTGGGTCAATGTTGGCTACTACAGTGGGGCTGCCGACAAGCTCAACAGCTTCCAACTGGTTCTGATCGACCGCTCCGACACCGGGGCCGGCAACTTCGATATTGAATTCAATTACGACCGCATCCTTTGGGAGACCGGCAGCGCCAACGGCGGCAGCAGCGGGTTGGGCGGCACGTCCGCTTCTGTTGGCTACTCCAACGGCACCGGCACCTCCGGCACCTACTTCGAACTGCAAGGCTCGCGCGTCCCCAGTTCCTTTCTCGACACCAACCCGAACGGGCTCCGATACCGAAGCCTGTCGAGCGGTGTCCAAGGCCGGTTGATGTTCGCCGTGCGGGGCGGCAGCGTCCAACTCACCACCTCGTGCCCCACGGCGCGGGGCCTGGTGGGATCGGCGTATAACGCTAGCCTCACCGCCGGCGGCGGCACGTCGCCCTATACCTGGGTAACGCAACTGGTCAGCGGTGCTTTGCCGCCGGGCCTTTCCTTGAATTCCGCCGGCGTGCTCTCCGGCACCCCCACCACAGCCGGTTCCTACGCCTTCAGTGCCCGGGTAAATGAC
>JAEUQF010000119.1 GCA_016789745.1 Bryobacterales bacterium | reverse complement strand
GGGGACGAATCTAATCCTGTTCGGCATTCTGATGGGCGTTGCCGACGGGCGTCCGGGCCGCCGCAAGCTGTTTGACGGCATCACGTTTCCAGATGCGATGACGGTGGGCTTCGCGCAGGCGCTGGCGCTGATTCCCGGCGTATCGCGTAGCGGTGTGACGCTGACGGCCGGCCTGTTCCGGAACATCGACCGCGCCGCCGCGGCCCGGTTTTCCTTCCTGCTGTCGACGCCGGCCACGGTGGCCGCGGCGGCGAAGGCCTTTCTGGACTTTCGGAAAGCCGGTGGCATGGAACCCGGCATGGAACTGCCGTTCGCGGTAGGGATTCTGGTGAGTGGTATCACCGGTCTGGCGGTCATTGCCTTCTTCCTCAACTTCCTGCGAACCCGGAATCTGCGGGTGTTTGTCATCTACCGCGTGGTTTTTGGCATAATAGTGATCGCTCTAGCGATCCTTCGCGGCCCCCACTAGGTGCCCGAAACGATGCACTTCTTAGGACCGACCCGCCACCACAGGCTTAATGAAGCCGCGGGAATCGTGTATCTCGCCGCTGCCACGGTGTTGTTCCTGGCGCTGTTTTCCTTCCACGCCGACGATCCCTCTTTCAATACAGCCACTTCCGCGATTCGCGCGCAGAACCTGATTGGGCGGGCCGGATCGCACACGGCCGATCTGCTGTTCCAGTTGCTGGGATTGGCGGCCTGGCTGCTGCCCGCAGGGTTGACGGTGGTCGCATTCAAATGGCTGTTTTCCCGCCCCATCCAAATGCCGTTTGTGCGGATGGTTGGCTTCGGGGTGCTGCTGTTCGGCACCTGCGCGATTCTGGCACTGCTGCCCATCTGGCCGTCGGTGGCGGGTGTGCTGCCGCCGGGCGGACTGGCGGGTGTGGTGCTGGCCGATGCGCTGGTGACGGTGTTGAACCCCACGGGTGCTCTGATTCTGACCGTTACGTGCATGGTGTTGTCGCTGTATCTGCTGAGCAGTTTTTCGCTGGCCATGGTGCCGCTGCTGTTGTCGGCTCCGGCAACCTGGACGTCGCGGCAGCGGTCGCGCTGGGAGTCGTGGCGGGAAGAACGCGCGCTGCGCCGGGCTGAGAAACAGCGGGTCAAGGATGAGCAGCAGCGGCAACGAGCCGCCGCCCGCGCGGCACGTCAAGAGCATGCGGCGGAAGAGCGTCACGAGGCGGTGCACCGTGACGAGCGTCCGCGGCAGATTGCTGCGCCGCGAGCGCCGCAGAACGAGGAGGACGACCTGCCGCCGTGGGAAGATCCGGGTGTCCGGCAGCAGATTCCCATTTCGCGGCTGGACCGGATGGCGCAGGAGGAGGCCGCACAGGCTTCCCGTGAAGCGGAGCCAGAGGAGGAGCGCGAACAGGAGATTCCCATCTTCGTTCTGGAGGAGCCCGCGTCACCTGCGCTGCCGCAGGCGCCGGTGGCCCCAGAGCCGCCTGCCGCCACGAACCCGCCGGCCTTCGCGTTTTCGAAGACTCCGCCGCCGCGCCGCCCGCTCAGCTATTCCATGCCTCCTACGGCCATGCTGAATGAGGCACCGGCCCGGCAGGGCTATGACGGCGCGGAACTCAAGGAGACGGCGTCGCGTATCAAGGCGAAGTTCGAAGAGTTCAACGTGCTCGGATCGGTCGTGCAGATCAATCCAGGCCCGGTGGTGACAACCTTCGAATATAAGCCTGAGGCGGGCATCAAGTACAGCCGCATCATCTCGCTGAATGAGGATCTGTGCCTGGGCTTGCAGGCCGAGTCGATCTTTGTGGAGCGGCTGGCCGGCAAGAACACCGTCGGCATTGAGGTGCCGAACTCGCGGCGGGAAGTCATCTCGCTGCGGCAGATTCTGGAGAGCGAAGAGTTCCTGGAATCGCCATCGAAGCTGACCATCTGTCTGGGCAAGGACATCAACGGTCGTATTAAGGTGGCACCGCTGGAGACGATGCCGCACGTGCTGATTGCCGGGTCCACCGGATCGGGCAAGAGCGTGATGTTGAACTCGCTGATCATGTCGGTGTTATACAAGGCGACGCCGGATGATGTCCGGATGATCCTGGTGGATCCCAAGCGCGTGGAAATGGGTATCTACGAGGGCATTCCGCACCTGCTGACCCCGGTGATCACCGACGCCAAGCAGGCCACCAACGCGCTGCGCAATGCCGTGCACGAGATGGAGCGGCGGTTGAAGCTGCTGGCCAGCCAGGGCGTCCGCAACATCGAACAGTTCAATAGGAAAGTGCGGCAGATGCAGGAAACGCCGCGCAGCCTGTTCGACGAGGACGACGATCGCGCCCCGGAGAACGAGGAACTGAAGCCGCTGCCGTTCATTCTGCTAGTGATCGACGAGTTGGCGGACCTCATGATGCTGGAGCGAGCCAACGTAGAAGCCTCGGTGACACGGTTGGCGCAGATGGCGCGAGCGGTAGGCATGCACCTGGTGCTGGCGACGCAGCGTCCCAGCGTGGACGTGATCACTGGCCTGATCAAGGCAAACTTCCCTTCGCGCATCAGTTTCCGTGTGGCCACGCGCGTTGACTCGCGCACCGTGCTGGACTGCATGGGCGCCGAGCATCTACTGGGCAAGGGTGACATGTTATATCTGCCGCCGGGCTCGTCGCGGCTGACGCGCGTGCATGGTGCGTTCGTGACCGAGAACGAGATCAACCGCGTGGTGGAACACTGGCGCGATCAGGCGCTGCCGGACTACGACCAGAGCTTCCTCATGGCTCCGCCTTCGGAAGATGGCGAAGACACCGAGATCAGCGATGGCGAGGAAGGTGGCTCGGGTCGCGAGGACCCGATGTATCAGGAAGCCGTACGCGTGGTGCTGGAGATGGGGAAGGCATCTACCTCCATCCTGCAGCGGCGGCTGCGGCTGGGTTATGGGCGTGCGGCTCGCATTTTGGACATGATGCACAAGGACGGGATCATCGGCCCGGTGGATGGCAGCCGTCCGCGCGAAGTGCTCAAGCGGCCGGACTGGCTGGATGAGATGGATAAGGACTAATGCACGGTGGTGCCGCGGTGATTGGCGAGGAACTCCTCGTCAATCTCTTTGCGGCCGGGGAACCCCTCGGTTAGTCCGTGCCAGAAGCGAATCCCTTCCTCACCCAGTTTCCAGCACAGGTACACTTCCTGGCCGCGATAGAGAGTGCGGAAATCGATGAGGCCGATATCGAGGTCCTTTACTTCGCAGCCGTAGGAATGGATGGTCTCGATGGCATCCCTCAGGCGCGCGGCACAGGTATCGCGCCTTGACCTCTCGGGCTCCAACTGCATGGAGTTAGCCGCTACCCCGCCTGCCGCCATCACCCGTCTCGCCTCCTGCTGCAGGATCATCTCAGCTTCCACGTAGAACTTCTTCAGCTCGATTGCGGCGCGGATGGCTTGCTCCACGTGCGGCAGCAGGCGTTCGGCTTCTTTCTTGGTGAAATAGCGGGGCATGACTCTAGCGTAGTGTACCAGCGCCTCGAATCGCGCCTTAATTTATCTGATTTCTCTTGCCCGCTCACCGTTCTATCGGTCCCGCTCACTCCCCTAAACCGGTCCGCTCATCGGACAACCCTCTGCGATTCCCTTTCTGCGGAAGATGCTAAGAGTGATGCTCCTGCTGCGCGTTCTCCTGCTGGTTTCCCTTGTCCTGCCCGCGGGCCTGATGGCCCAGTCGAGCGGTACGATCAGTGGAACGGTAACCTTGCGTGGAACCACGGACCCGCTCCATCACGTGACGGTGTTGGTGGTGGGGCTGAAGCGCACGGTCCAGACGCGGGAGGACGGCACCTTTCGCGTGGAGAACGTGCCGCCCGGACGTTACGAGGTGTATGCGCATATGCATGCGCTGGCGGATGAGCGCAAGACCATCGATGTGGTTGCCGGCGCCGATGCGAAGGTGGATTTCTCGCTGCGCTTCCTGACCGTGCGCGACCAGGTGACGGTTACCGCCTCCGGGGGTGAGGAAACCACGCTCGAGACCTTTCTCTCCTCTACATCGCTGGACACGACCGATCTCACCAACAAGGCCGCAACATCACTGGGCGAAGTGCTGGAGAACGAAGCGGGTGTGGCCAAGCGCAGTTTCGGCCCGGGCAACTCCCGTCCTGTCATTCGTGGCTTTGATGGGGATCGTGTGCTGATTCTGCAGGATGGGGTGCGAACCGGTACGCTGTCGTCGCAATCGGGAGATCATGGCGAGCCTGTCGATGCCAACTCGGTGGAGCGGGTGGAGGTGGTTCGCGGCCCGTCTACGCTGCTTTATGAAGGCAACGCCATCGGAGGTGTGGTGAACGTGGTCAGCGGTCACCACCAGGTTCATAAAGAAGCGCATGATGGGCTGCGCGGGTTTGTGACGGGGTTGGCCGGCAACAACAACAACCGCCGGGGATTAAGCGGCGGCTTCGAGTATGGCATCAAGCACTGGATGCTGTTTGGCGGCGGTGGCTCGCTATATGCGGATGACTACAAGACGCCCCTTGGCACGATTGAGAACTCCCGCACGCATGCCAACAACGCCAACATCGGGATCGGCCGCTATACCGACAAGTTGTTCTTCAATTTCGGCTACAACTGGCAGGATGGGCAGTATGGCATACCGGTGGAACCCGAAACCGAGGAAGAGCACGAGGAAGAAGGACACGGGCACCATGGCCCGGTCTCCATTCCCTTCCGTCGCCACAATCTCCGGCTGAATGCGGGCTTGCGCAATCTGGACAATGCGTTTCTGGACAACTTCCAACTCACGCTGAACTACAGCGACTGGCTGCATCGGGAAAAGGAAGGAGATGAGG
>JAEUQF010000294.1 GCA_016789745.1 Bryobacterales bacterium | reverse complement strand
ACGATGAGCGCGAGCCCCATCCATGCCGCCCACTGCACCGCCTTATCGAGATCAGGCTTAGGGATAACCCGGAGGATGCTGCCGGCGCTCAGGCCAAACGCCAGGAAGGCCGCCCACGGAAAGAAGCTGAAGAACTCCGTGCTGGGGACGAAGTAAGCCCGCACATAGGGGTGGACCGCGCTCAGGTCCAGCGCGGAGATGAGCGGCGATGCAGCGGCAATCGACACGCCCAGAATCGCGCACAGGCGGATCCGCTCCATGGTTGTGAACAACGCCATCGGCGACAACACCGCGATCGCCAGTCCCATGCAGTTCAGAATGTCGACTCGGAACAGGGCACTGAAGTCCGTCTGCGGATAGCCGAAAACCCACAACTGAACCCGGAAGGCGATGGCCAAAGCAAACAAATACCCGGCGCGGCGGAGGCTGGCCCATACACGGGCGCCGACGGCGGCGTTCTGCCGCTCGCGGCTCTCCATCAGGAACGCAAGGGTGACTCCGGTGAGGAACAGAAAGATGGCTGGAGGGATACCGCCGATGAACTGGGAAAGTATAAAGGCATCCTGGTTGCGGAGATCGGTGCGGGTGAAGGAGTGAAAGACGTGGCCCTGGAGCATGATAACGGCGGCCAAGCCACGCGTCCAGTCCAGAAAAGCAAGTCGGGAGGCACCGGATTTCGGGGACTCACCCGCTGGCGGCGACACTGGGAGCGAACTGCGGTGAGAACTGCGGGAGGAGGTGGATAGGCCGGATTCCGTCTCTGTACCCGGCTCCAATGTGGATGATGATCGCATTCGTAAAAAAGATTACTTTTGGGGATACTCCCGTTTTACACCTTTCGGGAGGGTGAGTCGAACGGCACTGTCGGGGAGGTTCGGCTCGAGTTGGAGATCGCGATAACTCACAAGCATATAATCGCCCGAAGTCAGATAAAACTTTTGCTGCAGGGGATTGCCGCTGTTGTGCGGAAACCAGATCTCCACTTTGTTCAGATGCTCCCGCGCGTCGGAGGATTTGGGAATCAGGTCGAGGCGGGTGGTTTTCTGGCCGGCGACGGTTTCTTCGCCCCCCAGGGCAAGGTTGTAGTTCTTGGCCAGTTCGCGGCTGCGGGAGCCGAAGCCAAGCAGCAGGAACTGGTCAATCAGGCGCCCCTGCTTGCCCAGGTCATACTCCTGGACGGTATTGATTTTCGGGATAAAGAGCTCAGCTTTGCGCCCGCGGAAGACCCACGTTTTTTCATCAGGGCTGGTCAGATCGACGCGCACCTGCATCTCACCGGGCTTGCCGGCCTTGATCGCCAAGGCCCCGGACTCTTCCGACGTGTCCTTGATCACCGCTGTATAGGAAACGCGCTTCAGCTTTGCCTTCATGCCTTTGAAGACGGCAGCGGCCTGATCCACGCGGGCAAGCACGTCCGACAGCGGGTCGGCCATGGCCATCTGGACAGGCAGGCACAAGCTCAGGGCGAGAAAGGCGTATCTCATTCTGTCTTAAGGATGTGCGCCATCAGGGTTGGGTTGCGTAGGCCATGTAGCCCCGCACGTCCTGTTCGGCGTCGTAAATCGGCTCCACGCGCGTCACGCGATGCTGCTTGCCCGGCCGGTCATTCACCAACGCATTGGCCTGGTTGGTCCAGCCACTCTCGTCGACCCCGGCCATCAGGTCCGGCTCAATCCAAAACTGAGCCGATCCGTTGTGGCCGGATAACAGGACGACACTGCGCGGGCGCGGCTGATCGCGGAATATCTCGCGCGGCGTCAAAAAGATGAACGCCAGGATCAGCCCGACGACCACGTCGTACTGCCAGGATGCGCGTTTGAACTCCCAAAAAATCAGCTTCCGCAAGTCAGGCTCCCCTTTGGAGCCAGCTTCAATTTTAGCATGCGACTGACTGGGCGGTCATTTTGCAGGCGCGAGCAGCGGGCGGAGGCCAGCCACCACGGTTTCGGCCAGGAACCTCGAACCGGCATCGACAAAGTGCACATTCACGGGCCGCTGGTAGGTGGCCAGGTGCGGGCTGACGGCAGCGAACAGATCGGTAACCGGCACACCGGCGCGAGACGCCGCGCGGGCGGCGGCGGCATTGTATTTCGGCACATCGGCGGGATCGCGCAGCGGGTTGACCTTGCCTTCGGGAACAGGCGTGGTATTGGCGAAGATCACCGTCGCTCCCGTCTTCAGCCGGGCGAAAATCGCATCGAGATTACGTTCGTACTCCTCGACGGGCACCTGGCGCACTCCGCCCTCCATGATCTTCAGATCATGCAACCCGAAGTTGACGTGAATGATGTCCCATCTGCCCGTGCCCAGCCAGGCGTCGAGTTTCGTAAGGCCAAAGCGGGTGAAGGCGGCATTCTCCGGGATGCGGTGCACGTTGGCAACGCCGCGCAGCAGTTCACGGACAGGCAGCGTATAGCCGATGGAGATGGAGTCGCCGATGATCAGCACGCGCGGCAAGCCGGGCGTATCGGCGATGGGCGCGAAGGCCGGATCTTTCTGCTGGCACCACAGCGCCAGCGGCAGGGCGAGAAGAAGCAGGGTTCGGCGGCTCATGAGCGCTCTCCATCATATAGCCACGGAAGGGCGCCCGGGTAAGGCTCCGGGCCGCGGTGGGCAAGGAGTCCGGCGATCTCCAGACAACTGGCATCGTAGCCGTGCCGGCGGCGGAAGGGATTGCGGGACTCGCGTTTTCCGGCGAGTTCGGGCGAGGTGCCGAACGGATCGCGGCGGTAGTCGTCCAGGCGAAGGGCTTCGAAACACCGCGCCTCTTCCAGGCGCAGCGGATCATTGGCCCCGTTGTAGCGATAGCGGGCCGCCGGGTAGCGTAGCGTGCTGCGGTGAAATTCAAAGCGCGCCGCTTTGAAGGCCCACCCCACCACCACAACCTGGTCAGGGTAGTGGCCCGTCGCTTCCCGGAAGCGGCATAGGCCGTAGAGCAGGTTGAGGAAGGAATCGAGCGAGAACTCCTCGGTCGTGGCGCGGGCGGCGACTTCCGGACGTCCGTACCAGCCGAACGTATCGGCGATCTGCCAGTAGCCCTGGGCCTCCGAGCGAGGCCCGGCCTGCGGGTCGGACTGGCCGCCGGAGAACACCAGAAGGGCGCCCGGGTCGGCCGCGGCCTCGGCTACACCCGCCCGCACATGTTCGAGATAGTAGGGCCCTTCCCCGCCCTGGAAGTGTTTCAGAAACCAGCCGTCATCGGAATCAAGCCGGTCAAAGCGATAAGGGATCGCATGGCCAGCCACCAGCACCAGGTGCCGCAACTCCGTCCAGCTCATCCGAACCACTGGCTCAGGTAGCGGCCGCTCTGGCGCAGCGAGGCCTTACGCAGATCAAGCGACCCTTCGTAGGCGCGGTCCTCCACTTCAATGCAGACTGGGCCGTTGTAGCCCGTTTCGGTCAGGACGGAGAAGAACTTGCCCCAATCGACATCGCCCATACCGGGGAGTTTCGGCGTGTGGTACTCGTTCGGATGGGCGAGGATGCCCACTTGGTCGAGTTTATGCACATCGATGCGGGCGTCCTTGGCGTGCATGTGGTGCAGGCGCGGAGCGAAGTCGCGCATGGCCTTGCAGTAATCCATGCGCTGCCAGATGAAGTGCGATGGATCGAAGTTGAGGCCGAAGCTGGGGCTGGGAATATCGCTAAACATGCGCGTCCAGATCTTCGGTGTGGTGGCCAGGTTCTTGCCGCCAGGCCATTCGTCCTTGGTGAACAGCATGGGGCAGTTTTCGATGCCTACTTTGATGCCATTGTCGTCGGCAAAGGCGATGAGCGGCTTCCAGGTTTCAAGGAAACGCGGCCAGTTGTCGTCGACCGATTTGGTCCAGTCGCGGCCCACGAAGGTATTCATCACGCCGATGCCGAGCGTGCGGGCGGCGGTGATCACTTTCTTGATGTGGTCGACGTACAGGGCGGCCTCAGCTAGGTCTGGCGCGAGCGGATTCGGATAATAGCCCAAGCCGCTGATAGCGACGCCGGCATTGCGGCAGAGCTCCTGGATACGGGCCGCTTCCTCGCCGGTGAGGTTGGCCACGTCGACATGGGTGACGCCGGCATAGCGGCGTTCGGCCTTGCCTTTCGGCCAGCACATCAGTTCGACGGCGGCAAAGCCGTTCTGTGCGGCAAACTGGATCACCTCTTCAAGCGAGAGGTCGGGAAGTATCGCGCTGACGAATCCGAGTTGCATAATGGAAGTTGGAGTTGGAAAAAACATTATTACGCAAAGTGGGCGAGGCCATCGGGCGCTTCCAGATGATTCGGGAAGGCGACCGGGTGGCGGTAGCTCTTTCGGGCGGCAAGGATTCATTGACGCTGCTCGAAGCGTTGCTGCTGCTGCAGAAGCGATCGCCCGTGAAGTTCACTGTAACGGCGTTTACTGTGGAGCAGGGCAAGTTCCTGCGACCGATTGAGCCGCTGGGGAGATGGCTGTTGGATCGGGGGATAGACTGGCGATACGTCCAGGACGACCCCTCTCTACGGTTGCTCGACGAGCAGCCCGAGCATGGCTGCGATGTCTGCAGCCGGTTCCGCAGGCGAGCCGTATACGAGATCTGCCGCGGGCTGGGGACGAACGTAGTGGCCTTTGGCCACACCGCCGATGATTTCTGCGAGGCGTTTCTGCGCAACTCGCTGTTCACCGGGCGGCTGAGCGCGTTGCCGCCGGTAACTTACTCGCGAAAAAAGGAGTTCCGCCTGATCCGGCCGCTGGTGTTTGTTACCGAAGACATCACGCGGCGCTATGCCGAAGGGCTGGGCGCGCCGGTCATTCCGTGCGGCTGCTCGCAGAAGACCGGCACGGTGCGGCGAAGCCTGCGCGATTTCTTTGCCGAATTGGAACAGGACTACCCGCACCTGAAGGAGACGATGCTGTCCGCCATGGGGAACCTGGATCCGCAGCGTTTGCTGGATCCTCGGTTCCTGGACGTGGAGGCGGAGGAGGTGCCGGCCGCTAGCCTGTTCCCCATCGTTACCTGACCGTAACCAGAGAAGCATTGACCGTGTTTCCAGGCGAGTGAGAAACTAGATCTTCCTAAGCCGTGGAATACCGTATGAACGTCGGACTCGAGGTCTTATGAGGTTCCTGCCACGCGAGGAGAAGTTCTTTCATTACTTCCTTTCGCAATCCAAGTTTATTGCCGAGGCTGCCGCTTTGCTGCACGAAGGCTGCCGCAAAGGGATGTGCGCCGAGACGGCACACCAGATCGCTGAGATTGAAAAGAAGGGCGATAGCGTCATTCACGAGGTGTTCCACCGGCTGAACGTGACGTTCATAACGCCGCTGGATCCGGAAGACATCCATCGCCTGGCCGCGAATCTGGATGATGTCCTGGACGGCATAGAGGAGGTGGCGCACAAGGTACAGGCGTACCGGGTGGCTCCCACCGAGCCGCTCATCCGGATGGCCGAGATCATCCTCAAGTGTGCCAAATCGATCGATCTGGCCTTCGCAGCCTTGAGTGAGGATAAGCCGGTGCTGGAGCACTGCATCGAAATCAACCGGCTCGAAGGCGAAGCAGACCAACTTAGCCGCACGGCCATCGCGGAACTGCTGGACACCGAGCCTAACCCCATCCAGGTGATCAAGATCAAGGAGATCTACGAATTGCTGGAAATGACGACGGACCGCTGCGAGGACGTCGCCGATGAATTAGAGAACGTGGTAGTCAAGAACAGCTGAGCAGCATGAACGAGACGATGCTGCTGGTGGTCACGATTGTCGCGATCGCGCTGGTCTTTGACTTTATCAACGGGTTTCATGATGCGGCGAATTCGGTCGCCACGATTGTGGCAACGCGCGTCTTATCGCCAGGTCAGGCGGTACTATGGGCCGCCTTTTGGAATTTTGTGTCGGCGTTCAGCTTCGGCACCGGCGTGGCGAGCACGGTGGGCAAGGGCATGGTCGACCTGGACAAGGTAACGCCGTATGTCATTCTGGCCGGGCTGCTGGGCGCCATTGTTTGGGATCTCGCGACGTGGTACTGGGGCCTGCCAACCAGTTCCTCGCATGCGCTGGTAGGCGGGTACGCCGGAGCCGCGGTGGCGGCGGCAGGTTTCGATGCACTGGTAGCCTCGGGCTGGATCCGCACGCTAACGTTTATCGTCGTGGCTCCGGTACTAGGCGTACTCCTGGGATACGGTCTGATGGTGGCGGTGAACTGGATGTTCCAGGGCTCGACGCCTCGGAAGATGGACGTATACTTCCGGCGGCTGCAACTGGTGAGCGCGGCGGTGTTCAGCTACTCCCACGGCACCAACGACGCGCAGAAGACCATGGGCATCATCACGGGTGTGCTTGTGACGGCCAAGTACCTCCCGGAGTTCCGGGTGCCAGTGTGGGTGATCCTGTCAGCGCACGCCGCAATTGCGGCGGGGACCATGTGCGGCGGATGGCGGATCGTGAAAACGATGGGCACGCGGCTGACGCGCCTGAAGCCGCGGGGCGGATTCTGCGCCGAGACGGCGGCGGCTTCCTCGATTCTGTTTTCGACGTATCTGCACATGCCGGTGTCGACCACGCATGTGATCTCGGGAGCGATTGCAGGCGTTGGGTCCATCCAGCGGCTGAAAGCGGTGCGCTGGCGGATCGCGGGGAGTATCCTTTGGGCTTGGCTGCTGACCATCCCGGCGTCGGCGACGGTAGGCTTTATCAGCCATCACATCATTCACCTGATCACCGGCAAGGTGTAGGCTGCCTGCTACGGCGCCACCGTCAGCACATCCACTGCTTCCACCTTCGCGAACGGCATCGGGAAAGCCCGCCCGGCGTAATACGTATCCCACTGATCCCGAAAATGTTTCGACAGCGGCTGGCCCGACTGGCCGATCGTCACGCTGTGCAGCGATTTGTCCCAATCGGAGAGGTCGGCGATAAAGCGCATGGAGGGCCCCAGCCGGCGCGAGGTCTGCTTAACGGTGGTGGTGGACCCCACCATGGGAACCGGGCCGATGGTGAACCAACGGGCAACATAGGGCACCCGGCTGAGCACCGGATGCGGCAGCGAGAAGGTCGTGTAGCGGGCGTAGTCCCACTTGCTGACGGTGCCGCCCTGCAGCCGCTTGCCTTCTTCGACAGCATCAGCGAATACCCGCAGCAGCATCTGGTCGAAATCAGGAAACCAGGAAGCCGGGCGAGAGCGAAGCAGCTTTTCGATGACGGCGGGCGCCATCTGGTGCTCGTAGTTCGCACCAAGCCCCGGAGCGGCACTGTCGCCGATGGCTTTGCGGACCCCCTGGTAGGCCAGTGTCACCAGGAAGGGAGCGGGGCCGGAGGTCATCTGCCCATTCCACGCCGCCAGGAGCCGGGCGGGTTCGGCGAGGTTCGGGTTGGCCTGCCCACGCGCTTTCCAGGCCTTCACCAACTCTCCGGCCAGGAAGTGGCTGAAGGCCGAGTACACATCGGTCTGGACGCGCAGCATTTCTTCCGGCTTCCACCCGCCGCGGCCGTTGAGGAGCGTGTCGATCTGGCGTGAGCGGTAGGGCGAGGCGAAGTTGCCATGGATCGGCAGCGGGTAGTTCTCCGGGAACGGATTTTGGTTGGCGGTGACGATGCGGCCGGAGGTGGGGTTAAAGGCGGCCGGCAACTGATCGAAGGGAATCATCTCAGACCACTCGTTGACACCGGCGGCGCCGTCGGAGGGAAGATCGCCGCGATAGCCTTTGCGAACGGGAAACCGGCCCACGGCGTGGTAGCCGATGTTGCCGTCAACGTCGGCGTAGACGAGATTGGAGCCTGGTCCGGGCAAGCGGGAGAGGGCCTGTGTAAACTGCTCCCAATTGGCGGCCTGATTGATGGAGAGGAACGGGAACGAGAAGCCCGGCTCGGCGCCGCTCCAGCGGAGGGTATAGGCCGCGTCCGGAGCTTCGACGAAGACCGGCCCGTGGCGGGTGACCCAAAGCCGCACGTCGACGTTCTTGCCGCCCTTGACGCGAATGATGTCGTTCTCCAGGCGGGCCTGCTCCATGCGGTCCTGGTAGACGTAGCGGCCGCTGGCGGCGTCGAAGCGCTCCAGGTAGAGGTCCTGAACGTCGAAGTGGAGGTTGGTGATGCCCCAGGCGATGCGGTCGTTATGACCGATGAGGATGGTGGGCAAGCCAATAAGCGAAAAGCCCGTGACGTTGAGATTCGGCGCAGTGAGGTGAACCGAATACCAGGGGCCCGGGAATGCCCATTCCAGATGCGTGTCGTTCGCGAGGATGGGCTTGCCGGTGGCGGTGTGTTTCCCGGAGATAACCCAGGCATTGGAGCCAGGCTGCACTTCGTCGCCGCTGCGTTCCGGGAACAGGACCGCGATCTTGGCGGCATCGCCCTTGGCCAGCAGTTGCTTCTTGAGCAGTTCTTCGCGCCAGGTGGTGGTCAGGCTGCGGAACATCTGCAGGCCGGCGAGGACCGAATCGACCGGGCTCCAGGGAGCGGGGTCGTAGCCGAGGAGCGTGAACTCCACCGGAAGGCGGCCGCGATTGGTTTCCAGAAAGTGGTTGACCCCGCGGGCGTAGGAAGTGAAGATGCGGCGCTCGGCGGCACTGAGCGCGGCGTAGTGCTGCTCGGCGAGGCGTTTCAGGCGCAGGCGGCGGGCTTCCTTGTCGCTTTCCAGCGCGCCGGCTCCCACAACCTCGGACAACTCGCCGGCGGCAAGGCGGCGCATGCCATCCATCTGGAAGAGGCGATCCTGGGCGTGGACGAAGCCCTGCAGAAACATGGCATCTTCGATGGAGGCAGCCCGGATGTGTGGCACGCCCAACTTGTCGCGGCTGATTTCCGCCTTGGCCGAGATGGGCATCTGCAGCGAACCGGATAACTTGGCCAGCGGCCTTCCCATGAACCAATAGACCAGGCCTGCCCCTACCAGCAGGAGTAACGCGACACCGATATTGAAGACTCGCAGCAGATTCCGCACTCCGCTCGATTGTAGCGTGCGAGAATGGCAGCAGCGTGGAAGGCAATCTCGGTTTTCAGCTTCTGGCGATGCTGATTATAGTTGGCTTGAATGCCTTTTTCGCGGCATCGGAGACGGCGCTTGTGTCCAGCCGCATCGCGCGCCTTCGCGGAATGGCGGACGACGGGCATGTAGGGGCAATCGCGGCGGTCAGCCTGCTTTCGAACTCCGAACGGCTGTTATCGGTGGTGCAAGTCGGCGTAACAATATCGAGCATCGCGCTGGGGGTGGTGGGCGAAGAGCCGCTGGAGGCCATGCTGGGCGGAGCGCTGCAAATGCAGCAGGCGCCGCCGTGGGTCCAGAAGGCGCTGCACGCGGTGGCCATCACGCTGTCCTTCCTCATCATGACGTACCTGCACGTGGTGATCGGCGAGGTGGTACCGAAGAACGCGGCTATCGACAAACGCGAGCAACTCGCCGTGATTGTGGCGCCGGTGCTGTTGGTCTTCTACCGCGTGGTTGAGCCCTTCGTGTTCGTGCTGGAGCGCTCGGCGTCGATCCTCTCGAAGGCGCTGGGGCTCACCGGCCAGGAGAGCCACGGGCATTCGGTAGAGGAGTTGAAGCTGATTCTCAGTTCCAGCATGAGGGAAGGCCTGCTGGAGGGATTCTCCGAAAAGGCGATGCAGCGGTTGCTGGACCTGGACGATGTGTTGACCCGCGAGATCATGGTGCCGCGAAATCACATTGTGAGCGCACCGGCATCGGCCAGCCTGGACCAGTTGCTGCACCTGGCCAACGAACACCTGTTCACGCGGCTGCCCATCCATGAGAAGGGGCCGGAACACCTGGTGGGCTATGTCCACGTGAAGGATCTCCTGCGAGTCTGGGAGGAGCGCCGCACGGCCATCGAGCGGCGCCGGACCCTGCGCCCCTTTGACTTGAAGCGTTGGATGCGGTCGCTGCTGGTGGTGCCGGAATCAAAGCCGGTGGTGCAGTTGCTCGATGAGTTTCGTAACAGCCACACGCATCTGGCCATGGTGGTGGATGAGTTTGGCAGCACGGTGGGGCTGGTGACGTTGGAGGATGTGATCGAGCAAGTCTTCGGGGAAATCGAAGACGAGCACGATGTGCGGCGGCCGAAGGTGCAGGAGGCTGCCGCGGTGCTGCGCGTGGAAGGTACGGTGCCGATTCGCGACCTGGAACTGCAATACGGGCTCATTGTGCCAGCCGAAGAAGGATACGAAACGCTGGCCGGTTACCTGATGTACCGGCTGGGATGTATCCCCAAGACGGGCGACACGGTGCAGGAGAACGGGCGCGTCTTCACCATCGAGGAGATGGACCGCAACCGCATTGCACGGGTGCGAATTGAGCGGGTGCCGGAGCCGGCGGCGGAAGCGGCACCCGCCGGCAGTTAGAGCTTGTTCAGACCTTCGGTGAGTTCGACGTAGGCGCCCCAGGGATCCGTGAAGAACGCGACGGCGATCCCCAGTTGCGGCACCTTGCGGTAGGGAACATCGAACTTGACACCCTGCGACGCCAGGGTCTTCACGAACGCCTCCAGGTTCTTCACTTCAAAGCCGATGTGATCGATGGCGCGGCCCTTGGTGGGGACGACGGCTTCGGGGGAATCGGCCCAGGACAGATTGACGCCGGGCAGGTCGGCAGCCCAGAACTTGCCGCGTTTGCCAGGCTTGGCCGCGAACATCTTCGCGTACCAGGCGCGGCTGTCCATGATCTGCTGGTTGAAGAAGTGGACGTGGTGGTGGCGGACGCGTTCGCTCATCTTGGTGTCTTCGACGAGTTCCACTTTCACGTCGTCGGCATTGAGGACGAAGGCCTGGCGGGTGTCGGTGAGCACGCGCTGGACGCGGCAACTGACAGCCTCGGTACAGCGCTTCAGTTCGGCGTCGAGGTCTTTCACCAAGAAGCCGAGGTGGTTGACGGCGGTGCCCTCACTGCCGCCGCTCACGTCGGCTTGGCGTACCATCACCAGCACGTCGGGGAACTTATAGACATCGAGTTTGCCGAGTTTGACCACCTGGCCGCCCATGTAGTCCAGCCAGAAGCGCTGGGAGGACGCCGGGTCCTTGGCGTTCAGGTGTAGATGACCCATGGCGACCCCGATTTCGTTGCCGGGCGGCAGTTGTGCCGATAAGGTGAACGGGAGCAGGAAAAGTGCGAACCGCATCTAGTGCATCTTACAACTTGTCACCTGGGCGCGGCAGGCGCATCTGATAGGCAGGAGCAAGGATCATGAACGTAACTATCCGCCATCTGGACGGGGTTCGGTTCGCGGCGGAGACCCGCGGGCATCAGGTGATTGTGGACCAACCGCGGGACAACAAGGGCGAGGACGCAGGCATGACGCCGCCCGAGTTGCTGCTGGCTTCCCTGGGAAGCTGTGCGGCCTACTATGCGCTGGAGTATCTGCGGACCCGCCAGTTGCCGGCAGATGGCGTGACAGTGGAAGTGGAGGCCGAAAAGGCGAAAGCCCCAGCCAGGCTGGGGCGCTTCGTGATACGGGTGCGGGTGCCGGAACTCGACCAGCGCCACCAGGAAGGGATCCAGAGGGCGATTCGCAGTTGTATTGTTCACAACACGCTGCATGCCCATCCGGAGATCGAGTTGGCGCTGGAGACGCCGGTAGCTTCGGCTTAGCTGCCGATGGTGGGGCTGCCCGTAGCCTTTGTCACCACGATGATCCCCGGGCGGTTCGGGAGTTTGCCGTCCGGGAAAAGGCTGACCGCATCGGCCGTGTTATCGGTCCACTTGCCGCCTTCGCCAGGGTGCTGCACCGACACAAACAGCGCGGTGCTGTCAGCATTGTGCACCAGGCTGGCCGCCTCCGCACCGGGAACCAGGCTGAGGAACTGCTTCACATTGCCGCGCTCTGGACCTTCGGTGGCCACGGCATATACCCCGTCGTTCACCCGCAGCGTGCTCGGCTGGCCGTCCGTGGAGATCCACAGATTCCCCTTGTTGTCGAAGGTGATGTTATCCGGGTTGGCCAAGTCGCTGACCTTCTGCGGGTCATAACCGGCAAAGAACGTTGCATGAGAGGCGTTCTTACCGTCGCCGCAGAGAATGAATATCTCCCAGTTGAACTTGGTGGCCGTGTGGTCGCCATCGTCCTCGGTGATCTCTATGATGTGCCCGTACCGGTTGTTGGCGCGCGGGTTGGCGGCGTTCTTGTCGCGATCGGTACGCGCGGTGTTGTTGGTCAGTGCCAGGTAGACCTTGCCGTTCACGGGGTTGGTCTCCATGTCCTCCGGGCGATCCATGCCGGTGGCGCCCAAGCGCGCAGCCGCGCCGCGGGTATCGACCAGAACGTCGGCTTGGTCGCGGTAGCCGTTGGCAGCGGTCAGCGGACCCTGTCCGTGAACCAGCGGCAGCCACTCGCCGGTGCCATCGTCGTTCAGCTTCGCGACATAGAGCGTACCGTTGTCGAGCAGCGATTCGTTGGCGGCGCGGTCAAAGGCGTTGAACGTGCCGCTGCTGACGTACTTGTAGAAGAACTGGAAGCGTTCGTCGTCCCCGGAGTACAGAACCACCTTGCCGTTGCGGGCGATGTGAATAGTGGCGCCTTCGTGGCGGAACCGGCCGAGTGCAGTGCGCTTCTTCGGCATGGCCTTGGCATCGTAAGGGTCGAACTCGACCACCCAGCCGAAACGGAAGGCTTCGTTCGGATGCTTGGGGACGTCGAAGCGGTCAAAATGACGCGCCCAAGGATACGACCCGGCGCCCGTCGGCATCCCGTAACGGGCGTGCATGGCCTTCGCCGGACCGTCCGGCAGCCCAGCAGCGTTCGAGAAGTACTGGTGGAAGTTCTCTTCGCCCGAAAGTGCGGTGCCCCAGGGGCTCTTGCCGCCGGAGCAGTTGTTGAGGGTACCCATGACCGAGGTCCCGTTGATGTCGTTGGCCGTGCGAAGCCAGTCGGAGCCGGCCGCCGGACCCGTGACGCGCATCATCGTCGTGCCAGTGATGCGGCGATTGTAGATGGAATTGGGCAGATAGCGCCAGCGCCCCGCAGTGTCGCGGAAGATCTCGACCACTGTCAGGCCGTGCGCCTCGATCTCGACAGCGCTCTCTTCCCGCGTCTGGCGATCGAAGCCGCCCCAGTTCTTGAACATCAGTTCGGGGTTGGTGTACTCGTGGTTGACCACCAGAAGCGCGTTGCGGGGGTTTTCGACTTCCCAGCCCGGAAGCGGGAACAGATCCAGCCAGTCGACGTTGTAGCCGAAGCGGCGGCTCTGCTGGGCTGCGGTTTGAGCAGTTGCCTCGAAGGCCGGCACGTCGGCAAACAAGGGATCGCCCCAGCCTATGAGTTGGCTGTGACGGTAGCCGGCAGGAACAGTCACTTCGTCCCGCGTGTTGGGGGTGACGGATTGGAAGAGCAGGCGGAAGTCGCGGGCGGCCTCGCGTTCGTTCGCTTCCACCTTCACGGGCTGCCCGGCGGGCAGCGGTTCTTCACCGCGGACGTGGCGGGCAAAGGCCGCCAGCGGAATCGCCTTGGTGGCCGCGCCTAGAAGCGAGCGGCGGTCAAAGCGCCGCTGCAGCACTTTCTCGAGAGTATCTGCCATGGTTTGTCAAAACTACCTTTCCGTGTAAAGTTCGGGCGTCGTACCAGTGCAACAAACCACTGGTTACGCTCGAATAAACGGGCGGTGTAGGTTTCGACAAACTTCGATTACGGTTCGATGGCGAGCAGAACTGCAGCGCTGGTTTGGCCGTCGATCTCGGCAACCACCGGCACGTCCCCGGCAGCCGTCTCCGGCACGATCACCTGGAACTGGTAGACGCCGGGGGCGATCAGACTGCCGGTGCCGACCATGGTGGCCACCGCCTCGCCGAAGCGGATACGCACCGCGCCGGCCACGCTGATCGGATTCGGCACCGTCTGGTTGGCCGTCAGTTCGGGCTTGGTCTGGCCGAAGCCGGTACCGAAGAGGCTGAGCAGTTCGCCGCGTTTCGCGAGTCGCGTGGCGCGCGAGCCCTCACCGGCCTTGCCGACCAGCGTCCCATCCCTAGCCACGGCAAGAAGGAAGCTCGAAGCCTCCTGCCGGAATGGCGCGAGCAGGGCGGGGCCTACGGCACTCGCCAGCACCGAGACGGGGGTAGACTCCCCAGCTGCATTTTTCACGACTACAGCAACGTCCCCGGTTCCAATGCCGACCGGCACCAGAGCCGTGATCTGCGTCGGAGTAACCGCGCCAATGGCCACCGGCTGCTGGTTTACCGTCACCGAGACGCCTCCCAATTCGGTCGGCAGTTTGTCGCCCTCAATCTTCCACGTGGCGGGCTCGGCCGCGAACCCCGTACCAGTGATGCGCGTCCAGGCCTGGCCGGCCACGCCGGCAGCCAGGCTGAGTGCATTAACGACTCCATTACTAGAGACAGCGGGGCGTTCCGCGGTGGGTTGGGCAGCGGCTGGCGTCAGGGTGTAGTTCGCGGTGTAGATGCGGTCGCCGGTGTTCTGGGCGTTGCCGTTGGCGGCGTTGGCGGAGATGAAGACACGCACGTTGCCGACGTCGGTGGCAGGCGGCATCCACTCCACCGTGAAGGTATTCTCCCGCTTGGCGCTGGTGTGCTGGATGAACTCGACCGCGAAGGCCGACGGGCAGGCGGCGCCGGAGCGCGGGTTATCGTTGTCGCAGAACACCGCGGTGCCGGATTCGGTTGCCGTGAAGCTGCCGGCTTGGCCGCCAGAGATGTTACTGCCGAGACGAGCCGTGGCCTGGAAACCGTAGACCCGGGCGGCCGAATCGGTGATGGTGATCGTCCAGGTCTGCTTCAGGCCCGGCGTGTAGGTGGTACCGGAAGGAAATGCTATCGCAACACTACCACCGCCTCCGTTGACGGGGGTGCCAGTATGGCAACCCGCCTGGGCGCAGGTGAGATCACCAGTCGCCCCGGTGCTGCGAGCGGGTGGTCCGCTGGCGGAGGAATAAGCCGAAGGAACCGCAAGAGACACGACAACCAGAAGCAACGCCACCATAGTAGATATAGCTTGCCACGAATATCGCTAAAACGAAAGCCCCGGAACTGCTGTACAGGCAGCTCCGGGGCGTTGTTCTGTTGGGAGGAGGATTTACGACTGCTGCTCGCCGCCCTCGTCGGGCTGGCCTTCGCGCATCGCCTTGAGTTTTTCCTCGCGGCGCTTGGCGCGTTCAGCGGCGCGCTTCACCAGTTCGCTACCGACCAATTCCAGCATCGCCTGCTCGGCACCGTCGCCGTGGCGAGGCCCAAGCTTGGTAATGCGGGTGTAGCCGCCGTTGCGCTGGCCAAAGCGGCTGCCGACCGTGTCGAACAGTTTCTTCACCGAATCTTGCGTTTGCAGGAAAGCGGCGGCCTGCCGACGGGCGTGCAGGGTGTCCTGCTTGGCGAGCGTGATCATCTTCTCGACCAGGGGACGCGCGGCCTTTGCCTTCGCCACCGTGGTGATGATGCGTTCGTTGTCGATTACGCTGGTCACCAGATTGCGCAGCAGGGCGCGGCGGGCGCCAATGTCACGTTTAAGTTTGTAGCCACCTACGCGATGTCTCATGGTCTTCGATTACCTCTCGTCAAACTGGGCTTCGTCTTCATCCGGTCCGGGCGGCGGTAGCGGCGGCTGCGAACCGGCAGCCGGGCCTACCAGGCGGCCTTGGGAGTCGAACTTCATACCGAAGCTCAGGCCCAGGTTGCCCAGGATTTCCTTGATTTCGTTCAACGACTTGCGGCCGAAGTTCTTGGTGCGGAGCATTTCCGCCTCGGTCTTCTGCACCAGGTCGCCGATGGTCTGGATATTGGCGTTCTTCAGGCAGTTGTAGGAACGGACGCTGAGTTCCAGCTCTTCCACCGAGCGGTTGAGCACTTCGTTCATCTGGCTCATGGCGCGCTCGGCCGGTTCCTCGGCCACTTCGGTGGTTTCCTCGAAGTTGATGAAGATCGTCATGTGATCTTTCAGCAACTTGGCGGCCATACCGATCGAGTCCGCGGGGGACACGGCGCCGTTGGTCCACACTTCGATGGTGAGCTTGTCGTAGTCGGTCATCTGGCCGAGACGGGCACTCTCCACCGCGTAGTTGACCTTGCGGACGGGCGAGTGGACCGAGTCGATCGGAATGTAACCGAGCGGCAGGTCCTCATCGAAGTTGCGGTCGGCGCTGACGTAGCCGCGGCCGGACTTCAGGCGCATTTCGATGTTGAGTTTGCCGCCTTCGCTCACCGTGGCGACGTGCATGTGGCGGTCCAGCACTTCCACATCGGCGTCGGTCTCGATCTGGCCGGACAGAACTTCGCCCGGCTGGTCGGCCTTGATGCGGACGGTTTTCACCTGATCCGTCATCATCTTGAAGGGGATCTGCTTCAAATTGAGGATGATGTCGGTGGCATCCTCGACCACGCCCGGAATCGGGCTGAACTCATGCGCAACGCCTTCGATGCGCACGGCGGTGATGGCTGCGCCCTCGATGGAGCTCAGCAGGACACGGCGGAGACTGTTGCCGATGGTGGTGCCGAATCCGCGCTCGAACGGCTGGGCAGTGAACATGCCATAGCGTTCGTTGAGCGTTTCGGTGTTTGCCACCAGGCGCTTCGGTTTCTGAAAGCCCTTGAACATCGCTGTCCTCCTTGATGTCTAAAACTGCTTACTTGGAGTACAACTCGACGATGAGCTGCTCGTTGAGCTGAATCTGCACTAATTCGTCGCGCTTGAAGGTCGCGGTGATGCGGCCACGAAGCGAGTCGCGGTCGAACTCGAGCCAGGTGGGCGCCGGGCGGCTGGCGGTGGCGTCGGTAGAGGAGAGAATCATCGGATTCTTTTTGCTCTTCTCACGCACTTCGATCACGTCGCCGGTGCGGGTAACGAAGGAAGGAATGTTGACCTTGCGGCCGTTCACCTGGATATGACCGTGGCGCACGATCTGGCGGGCCATCGGGCGGCTGGTGGCCAAGCCCAGGCGGTAAATCACGTTGTCCAACCGGTGCTCCATGGCGGCGAGCAGGTTTTCGCCCGTGATACCTTTCTGGATGCTGGCCTTCTCGAACGCGTTGCGGAACTGCGTCTCGAGCACGCCGTAGTAGCGCTTGGTCTTCTGCTTTTCGCGCAGCTGCAGACCGTAGCCGACAATCTTCGGCTTGCGGCCGGCACCGTGCTGGCCAGGAACCAAGTTGCGCTTTTCAATGGCGCACTTTTCGGTGTAGCAGCGGTCGCCCTTCAAAAACAACTTCATGCCCTCGCGCCGGCAAAGCCGGCATACCGGGCCACTGTATCGTGCCAAATCGGACCTCCTCGAATTTCAAACAACAGAAGGTGCAGTTTACAGCCCGACGGCTTTCATCCTGCTTATCTTCAACTTACGAACAGAAGGAAGGGCGACGGGGGTGTCGCCCGCGGACCAGGGGGTCCGCCCTCCATCAGAATCTGTCAGACGCGGCGCTTTTTGGGCGGGCGGCAGCCGTTGTGCGGAATCGGCGTGGTGTCCTTGATTTGGCGGACTTCCACACCCACCGTCGACAGGGCGCGCACGGCCGACTCGCGGCCGGAACCAGGACCCGATACGCGCACTTCGCAGCTGCGCAGGCCGGCGTCCTTCGCCTTCTGGGCGGCCGTCAACGACGCCTGCTGGGCGGCGAACGGCGTACCCTTACGCGACCCGCGGAAGCCGAGCGACCCGGCGCTCGACCACGACAACACGTTGCCCAACTGGTCGGTGATGGTGACGATGGTGTTGTTGAACGTCGCCTGGATGTGCACCAGACCGTGCGGTACGTTCTTTTTCTCTTTCTTTTTGAAGGCCTTTTTCTTGGTGCTCTTGGCCGGAGTTTTCGCCATGTGTCTCTTGAGTCCTGACTTTCGCTATCGTTACGTCTTGGCCGAAGCCTTCTTCTTATTGGCCACCGTGCCGCGGCGCGGGCCTTTGCGCGTACGGGCGTTGGTATGGGTCCGCTGGCCGCGCGCCGGCAGACTGCGGCGGTGCCGCAAACCGCGGTAGGAGCCCATTTCGATCAGACGCTTGATGTTCAGCGAGATCTCCTTGCGGAGGTCGCCTTCAATCGAGCCTTCCTGCTCGATGAGCAGACGCAGACGGTTCACTTCGTCCTCGGTCAGCTCCATGACTTTCTTGTCGGGGTTGACATTCGCCCGGAAGAGGATACTCTTCGACCGCGTCCGGCCGATTCCGTAAATGTAGGTCAGACCGATTTCCGCTCTCTTCTTCGCGGGCAGGTCGACACCGGCAATGCGCGCCATTCTTTTCTGACTCCTTTGAACTCGGTACTTGCTGGGTTAACCCTGCCGCTGCTTATGCTTCGGGTTGGTGCAGATCACCCGCACCACGCCGTGGCGGTGGATGATCTTGCATTTATCACAAATCGGCTTAACCGACGCCCTGACTTTCATGACAGCCTTCCTTCGATCCTATAATCCCATCACGGCAGAAGCTTCATAATCCGCCCCCGGGTAGGGTCGTGCGGGGAAAGCTCCACCAAAACCCGATCATTCGGACGCAGCCGGCTGAAATTCGCCTTGGCCGCTCCGGCCGCATGCGCCTTAATCCGCGCCCGCGACTCCAATTCCACTACATAGGCGGCCTGGGGCAGTAACTCAATCACTGTGCCCTCGACGGCGCGCCCGCCTTCGCCCCGATCCGCTTCGGTCAGGGGCGTGTTAAGACCCACGGTCCTTTGTCCGTAACCGCCACGACGTGCTCAAAGTGCGCCGAACAGCGCCCGTCGGTGGTTACCGCGGTCCATTTGTCCGACAACACGCGGCTGCCCGGCTTGCCTTCGTTCACCATCGGCTCGATTGCGAAGACCATGCCTTCTTTCAGGCGCGGATTCTCGTGCTGACGATCGACATAATTCGGAACCTGCGGCTCTTCGTGCAGTTTGGTCCCGATCCCATGGCCGACAAATTCGCGGACCACCGAAAAGCCATTCGTCACGACATGCTTTTCCACGGTGCCCGAAACATCAAACAGGCGGTTGCCTACCTTCACCTGCGCGATGGCCAACTCCAGCGACTCCTGCGTCACCTGCAGCAGTTTCTTGAGCGAATCGCTGATCTCGCCCACCGGCACGGTAATGGCGGAGTCCCCGAAATAGCCGTTCAACTCCACGCCCGTGTCGATCTTCACGATATCCCCGGCCTTCAACACCCGTTTCGTGGATGGCAATCCGTGAATAATCTCGTGATTTACGGACGTACACAGCACATAGGGATACTTGCAGCCGGCTGCCGGCACATAGTATCCCTTGAACGCCGGTCTGGCTCCGGCGTCGCGAATCATCTTTTCGGCCACGACTTCGAGTTCGTGGGTGGTCACCCCCACCTGCACCATCCTGGCCAGTTCCTGCAACACGGAATACACGAGTAGCCCGCTACGGCGCATCTTTTCCAATTCGCTGGGACTCTTCCTCGTGATCATGCTAACTGCGAGCTACGCCTACGGCGCGCCCGTTTCGAACCAACTCACAAATCTGCCCGGCGATAGCGGGCGGTGGCGCCGTCGCACCGTCAATTTCGTAAAACGCCGATCCGTCACCCGAGAAGTACTCCAGCAACGGCTTGGTCTGGGCGTCGTAGACATCCAAACGCCGCCGGACGACGGATTCGCGATCGTCATCGCGAATGGCTAGTTCCGCCTGGCACGCATCGCACCTTCCGGATTGCTGCGGAGGACGGGCCGTCAAATGGTACACTGCCCCACACTGAGCACAGTGCCGCCTGCCCGCAAGGCGAGCAATAATTCTATTGTAATCCACTCGGAGGTGGATTACGACCCGGCCGATTCCCTGAGCTTCCAACGTCTGGCCGATGGTCCGCGCCTGGCTCAGCGTTCGCGGATACCCATCGAGAATAAAGCCATTCGCACAATCGCCGTCCTGGATACGCTCCTGGACCATGCGATTCACCAATTCATCGCAGGCGTACTGCCCGGCACCCAGGCTCCGGCGAAGCTCCAGACCCAGTTCGTCCTCGGTCTTCATCCGCTCACGAAGCATATCCCCCGTAGAGATATGCGCAACAGACAGAGCATCCCTGATCAGTTTGGCTTGTGTCCCCTTACCCGAGCCTGGGGGGCCAAACAGGATGATCGCCCGAACTTCGCTTTCACCATCCGGCATACTAGGCCTGGCGTTGCTGCTCACTCGGTGCTAGCTGCGGCGGCCACGAATGCGGCCCGCGCGCGGCGTAAATCCTTCGTAATGGCGCATGATCAGCTGCGCCTCGATCTGGTTCACCGTGTCCATCGCGACGCCGACGACGATCAGCAGCGACGTTCCACCGAAGTAGAAGGTCACGCCAAGGCCGTCGAGCAGGAAGCGCGGGAAGGTGCGGTCGATAAAGTTGCCGACCAGCGGCAGGTGCTGCAGTTTGATGCCGGAGATCATGATCGTGGGGACCAACGATAGAATCGCGAGATACAGCCCGCCCACCACCGTGATCTTCGTCAGAATCTTGTTCAGATAGTCAGCCGTGTTCTTTCCCGGCCGGATCCCCGGTATGAAGCCGCCGTACTTGCGCATATTGTCGGCCGCTTCGTTGGGGTTGAAGATGATGGAAACGTAGAAGAAGCAGAAGAAGATGATGCCGGCGGTGAACAGCACGGCATAGAGCGGCTCGGCGTAACCGATGGATTGCAGGGCCGCCTGGAGCCACGGGATATCTTTGATGTAGGGAACTTGGAGCAGCGTCTGCGGGAAAGCCAGTAGCGATGAGGCGAAGATAACAGGAATCACACCACCGGCGTTCACTTTCAAGGGGAGGTGCGTCGACTGGCCGCCCATCATGCGGCGCCCAACCACGCGCTTGGCGTACTGGACCGGGATGCGCCGCTCGCCGCGCTCCACCAGGACGATGAAGCCAATCACCGCCACCATCACGAGCAGGATGATGATCAACTGCAGGGGATTCCAGTTCCGCGTCACAAAGACATTCGTGTAAATCTCCGCCATGGCCGTCGGCAACCCGACCACGATACCGGCGAAGATGATCAGACTCATCCCGTTCCCGATGCCGCGTTCGGAGATCTGCTCACCCAGCCACATGATGAAAGCCGTACCGGTGGTAAGGCTGATCATCGTCAACAGGACGAAACCGATACCGGGGTTCAGGACGAAGCCGCCGTCGGAGGCCTGCAGCGCACTGGCAATACCAAAGCTCTGCATCATTGCCAGACCGACCGTCAGGTACCGCGTATACTGCGTGATCTTGCGCCGTCCGATTTCGCCTTCCTTTTGCAGCTTCTCGAGGAACGGCACCACGATCGTCAGCAACTGCAGGATGATCGATGCCGTGATGTACGGCATGATACCCAAGGCGAAAATGGTCAGGCGGCGGAACATGCCACCGCTGAACAGATCGATAAAGCCGAACAGCGTTCCCTGGTTCTGCTGGAAGAATTCCTCCAGGCGGTTGGCGTCGATACCGGGGGTCGGGATATGCCCGCCCAGACGGTAGATCGCCAGCATCCCCAGCGTAAACAGCACACGTTTCCGCAGATCCGGAATCCGGAAAACGTTGGCAACGGCTTCAAAAAACTTATTCATCTCGTTTCCACCCTGGCTTCAAGCCCACACCCGCATCCCAACCGGCACAACTTAGGACGCCGGTTCGGCCGGAGCGGCACTCAACAATTCTACCGAACCGCCGAGCGCTTCGATCTTCTGCCGTGCCGAAGCTGAAATATGATCGGTCTTCACGGCGATCTTCCGCGTCAGTTCGCCGGCGCCGAGAATCTTCAGGCCGTCTTCCAGCTTCTTGATCACGCCCAGTTCCTTGAGCCGCGCCGCATCGAAGCTGTCGCCTTCCAACTCGTTCAGTACGCCGATGTTCACAATCGCGTAGCTCTTTTTGAAAATGTTGGTGAAGCCGCGCTTCGGCAAACGGCGATGCAGCGGCATTTGGCCGCCTTCAAAGCCGCGCATCATGCTGTAACCGGAGATGGCGCGCGACCCCTTGTGGCCGCGTCCGGACGTCTTCTGGCGCCCGGTGCCCATGCCGCGGCCAATGCGCCGCTGCGGTTTCTGTTGCCCCGCTGGAGGACTGAGTTTACTTAAATCCATGTCGCCTCTCCTACTTCACAATCTCCAGCAGGTGCGGGATCTTGGCCACCATGCCGCGGAAGTTCGGGCTATCGGGCCGCTCCACCACCTGGTTCATCTTCCTGAGGCCCAGCGAACGCACGATCTTCTTATGAGTCTCGGGCGTACAGATAGGGCTCTTGACGAGCTTGATCTTGATGGTCGCTTCGTTCGCCATTGCCTAACTCCTACAGCTTGTCCTGCGCAAGACCGCGCATATCGGCAACCTCGGATTTGTCCCGCAGTTGACCGAGCGCCACGAGCGTCGCCTTCACCGCGTTGTGCGGATTGCGCGAGCCGAGATTCTTGCTCAGTACATTCGGGATCCCCGCCGCTTCGATGACTGCGCGCACCGGACCGCCGGCAATCACACCGGTACCTGCCGGGGCCGGCTTCAACAGCACCAGGCCCGCCCCAAAGCGTCCGGTGACCGGATGCGGGATGGTGTTGTCGAGCATGTGCACCTTCTGCAGGCGCTTCTTGGCCGCTTCCAGGCCTTTCTTGATGGCGGCCGGGACTTCCTTGGCCTTGCCCGTGCCATAGCCCACCACTTTGGCTGCTGGATCGCCAACGACGACCAGCGCCGAGAAGCTCAGGTTCTTACCGCCCTTGACGACCTTGGTCACGCGATTGATGGAGACAACCGTCTCCTTCAGTTGCAGCGACCCGAGATCCAACCGTTTTGTCGGAGTGAATGCCATTGTTTAGAACTCCAGCCCTGCTTCGCGCGCCGCATCGGCGAGCGCCTTAATCCGTCCGTGGAACAGAAAGCCGCCGCGGTCGAACACAACCTGCTTGACACCTTTTTCGAGCGCGCGCTCGGCGATCAGCTTGCCAATCGCCTTGGCGCCGGCGATGTTGCCGCCGCTCTTACCTACTCCCGCGGCGTCCTGGGTGGAGGCCGCAGCGGCGATCGTCGTGCCCGCACGATCGTCAATAATTTGCGCGTAGATGTGATTCAGGCTGCGAAACACGGCCAGACGCGGGCGTTCGCCGCTGCCAGCCAGGCGTTTGCGGATGCGCACATGAATGCGCCGCCGGCGCGCATCGCGATCAATCAGCTTTCTCATTCTCTTACCCTTTTCGAATCCTATCGCCTCAACGCTTACTTGCCCTTGCCGCCAGCGCCGGACTTACCGACCTTCTTGCGCAGCACTTCGCCCTTGTAACGGACGCCCTTGTTCTTATAGGGATCAGGCGGACGGAGCGAACGCATATTCGCCGCCACCTGGCCGAGCACTTCCTTGTCGTAGCCGCTGATGGCAATCGCCGTCTGCTTTTCAATCTTGCAGTCAACGCCATCGGGAAGGATAAAAGTGATCGGGTGCGAGTAGCCCAGGTTGAACGTGACAACCTTGCCGGCAACGTCGGCGCGGTAACCGATACCGACGATTTCCAGTTCCCGCACAAAGCCGGTGGAGACGCCCGTCACAGCGTTCGCCGCCAGTGCCCGCGTCAGCCCGTGCAGCGCCGCGAACTTGTCGCCTTCGCGCTTGATTTCGAGCACGCCCTTGCCCTGTTCGATCGAAATACCGCCCGGGATCGGAACAGTCAGCTTGCCCTTGGGGCCCTGAACTTCCAACTGGTCGCCAATGTTGATCTTGACGTTCGCCGGCAGCGGAATCGGCTTTTTCCCAACTCTCGACATGGTTAACTCCTCCTCGCTTCCGGATCCCTTACCAGACGTGGCAAAGCAGTTCGCCGCCGACGCCTTCTTTGCGTGCCGAGCGGCCGGTCATGACGCCCTTCGGCGTGGTCAGAATGTTGATTCCCAGGCCACCGAGCACCTTCGGGATTTCGCGCGCGCCAACATAGACGCGGCAACCCGGACGCGATACCCGCTCCAGCTTCGTAATCACGGGCTGGTTGGTCGTGTTGTACTTGAGATAAATCTTGATCGTCTTGCGAGTGCCCTCTTCGGCGATCTTGAAGTTGAGGATATAGCCCTCTTCCTTCAGGATCCGCGCAATGTCGGCCTTCAGCTTCGACGCCGGCACGTCAACCTTCGAATGACGCGCAATCATGGCGTTGCGCATCCGCGTCAACATATCGGCAATGGGGTCGGATGTGGTCATCGTGCTTCTCCGCTCCTCGTTCTTCCTACCAGCTCGACTTGATCACGCCAGGAATCTCGCCCGAAAGCGCGAGCTGGCGGAAACAGATGCGGCACAACCCGAACTTGCCGATGTAGCCGCGCGGGCGGCCACAGCGGAAACAGCGATTGCGCATCCGAACGGCGAACTTCGCCTTACGGCCTTCAGCCTTGGCGCGCGCAATGGCTTCCTTGAACTTGCGATCTTTTGCTTCTTTGGCGGTGGTGGCCATCGTGATGAGATTCCTTAACGCTCGTTCGAAAAGTTACTGCTGCTGCTGGCGGAACGGCATTCCGAGCTGCTTCAACAACTCCAGGGCTTCCCGGTCCGTCTTGGCGGTGGTGGTGATGCAGATGTTCATCCCCTTCACCTTCTCCACCTTGTTGTAGTCGATCTCGGGGAAGATCAACTGATCCTTCAGCCCGAGCGTATAGTTGCCACGTCCGTCAAACGCTTTGTTCGAAACGCCCCGGAAGTCGCGTACGCGCGGCAGCGAGACGTTGAACAGTCGATCGAGGAACTCATACATACGGTCGCCGCGGAGGGTTACCATGCACCCGATGGGCATGTTTTCACGAAGTTTGAAGGCGGCAATCGACTTCTTCGCTTTGCAGATCACCGGACGCTGGCCGGCGATGGCGCCAAGTTCGTTGACGGCGCCGTCCATCAGCTTGGCGTTCTGCGTCGCTTCGCCGAGGCCAATGTTGATCGAAACCTTTTCGAGCTTCGGCACCGCCATCGGATTGGTGTAGCCAAACTCCTTCGTGAGGGCCGAAATCACCGCTTTATCGTAATGCTCGCGCAATCTGGGCTTTGCTGCTGCCATGGCGTTCTCGCTTGCTTATCCCTTCTTATCCAGCGTCTCGCCGCCTTTGCGGGCGATGCGGATGCGGCGGGTCTTACCGCCAACTGCTTCCACCTTGAAACCGATCCGGGTGGGAATGCCGCCCGACGTCAGGATCATGACATTCGACACGTGAATGGTGCCTTCCCGTTCGGCGATGCCGCCCTTGATCTGGCGGGCCGGATTGGCCTTGGTGTGGCGCTTCACCATGTTCACGCCTTCCACCACCACGCGGCCGGTGTCCTTGTTGACTTCGATCACCCGGCCCGTCTTGCCTTTGTCGCGGCCGGCGATCACCTTCACCATGTCGTTCTTACGAATACGGATCCGAGCTGGCGGCTCGGGCTGTTTAGCGCGCGGCATATAACTAGATCACCTCCGGCGCAAGCGATACGATCTTCATGAATCTCTTGTCGCGCAATTCGCGGGCTACCGGTCCGAACACGCGCGTTCCCACCGGCTCGCCCAACTCGTTCACCAGCACCGCCGCATTCGAATCGAAGCGGATATAGGTGCCGTCCTTGCGGCGCGTTTCCTTGCGCATGCGGACAATCACGCAGCGCACTACTTTGCCCTTCTTGACAGTACCGTCCGGCGAGGCTTCCTTCACTGCCGCGGTGATGATATCACCGAGGCCCGCACTCAGCCCTTTATCGCCGCCGCGCGGCAGAATACAGCTAAGCTTACGAGCACCCGAGTTATCGGCCACCTCGAGGATGGTTCTCATTCCAATCATGACGACGCTCCTTCCTCCCGTTTGACCTTCGAGTTACTCGACCTTTTCGCCGGCCAGCAGATCACCTTTACGGACAATCTCCGCCAGGTTCCAGCGCTTCAGCTTGCTCATCGGGCGCTCTTCGGTGATACGCACGGTATCGCCTACGCCCGCCTGCCCCTGTTCGTCGTGGGCATAAAACTTCTTCTTCTTGGAAATGATTCGCTTGTACAGCGGGTGCGGCACGCGGCGGATCACTTCCACCACGATGGTCTTCGCCATCTTCGTGGAGACCACCAGGCCCACCTTTTCCTGTTTATTGGCTTGCTTGACGTCCGCCATCGCCTATCCCTTCTTGGCCGCTTCGATTTCGCGCTCGCGCAGCACGGTCAGCAGCCGGGCGCGGTCCCGCTTCAACTCGCGATACTTCTTGATTCCATCGGTCTGGCCCATGTTGATCTGGAAGCGCAGACGGAACATCTGCTCCAGCATGTCGCTGCTTTGCGTTTTCAGCTCGGCAGGATCGGCCCCACGAAATTTTTCGGTGTTCGACTTCGCCATCTTTCTCGCTCCTTCGCGCCCTGACGCTCGCCTTACTGAATTTCCCGCTTGACCAGCTTGCAGGGCAACGGCAGCTTCTGTGCGGCCAGACGCATCGCTTCGGTCGCGATATCGAGCGGCACACCTTCCATTTCGAACAGGATCTTGCCGGGACGCACCACGGCAACCCACTGCTCGGGAGCACCTTTACCCTTACCCATACGGGTTTCGGCGGGCTTCTTGGTGATCGGCTTATCGGGGAACACGCGAATCCAGATCTTGCCGCCGCGCTTGATGAAGCGCGTCATGGCGATACGAGCCGCTTCGATCTGGCGGTCCGTCACCCAGCCGCAGCTCATCACTTTCAGGCCATAGTCGCCAAACGAGATGCTCGAGCCGCGCCAGGCTTTCCCCTTCATGCGGCCGCGCTGTTGTTTGCGGTACTTGACCTTCTTTGGCATCAACATGGCGTATCTGCTCCTAAATCTCTCTCGGCATCACGCAGTAAGCGCGGTTACTTTACTTGTTCTCGCCGCCCTCGGGCTTGGCGTCCTGCTTCCAACTCGGCGGAGCCGGATTGGCGATCGGCGGCACCAGGCGCGGCGGCTGTTCGCCGCCTTCGGCACCAGCACCAGCCGGCGGGGCCGACACAACGGACGGAGGAGGCGCGCTCTGGCCGCCACCATGCTGCTGGCCACCCTGCTGCGGACGCGGTCCGCGACGGTCGCCCCGATCCCCACGGTCACCGCGGTCATCGCGGCGCGGGCGGCGCGGCTCGGGCTCATTGCGCATCCCGGGACGGCGGATCTGGCCATCCAGGATTTCGCCATTGTAAACCCAGGTCTTGATCCCGATCACACCGTAGGTGGTGCGGGCTTCGGCAAAACCGTAATCAATGTCGGCACGAAGGGTGTGCAGCGGCAGCTGGCCCTGCAGATACCACTCGCTACGGGCGATTTCAGCGCCGTTCAGACGGCCCGACACGCGGACCTTGATCCCGCCGGCCTTCAGACGCAGCGCGTTTTCCACCGCCTTGCGCATGGCACGGCGGAACGCGACGCGCTTTTCGAGCTGCAGCGCGATCGACTCGGCGATCAGCTGTGCATCGGCATCGGGCTTGTGCACTTCCTGGATGTCGATGAAGACTTCGCGCTTGGTCTTTTTGGCCAGTTCCTGCTTGAGCTTCTCGATCTCAGCGCCCTTGCGCCCGATGATGATACCTGGACGCGAGGTGCGGATCGTGATGCGCAGCTTGTTGCCGGGCCGGTCGACTTCGACGCTCGACACGCCCGCGGCCTTCAGCCGCTTGCGCAGGTCGTCCTTGAGCGCGAGATCTTCTTCCAGCAGCTTGGAATAGTCTGCCTTGGCGAACCAACGCGAGCGCCAGGTTTTGGTGACGCCAACGCGGAACCCGATGGGATGAACTTTCTGACCCATGCTTTACGCCTTCTCCCCGACTTTCACGACAATATGTGCAATGCGGCGCTGGTAGCGGTAGGCGCGGCCCATCGGCGCCGGCCGGATACGCTTCATGCGCGGCCCTTCGTTAACATAAGCCTCGGTGACAATCAGCTTATCGACGTCGATGTTGTCGCCGCCTTGGTTGGTGGCGTTGGCGATCGCCGACGTCAGCACCTTCTCCACCAGCGGCGCGATGCGCTTGTTGGTGGCGCGCAGGATGAACCGCGCCTGCCCGGCGGCGACACCGCGGATGAGGTCCACCACCAGGCGGGCCTTTTGCGGAGAGATGCGCACATACCGCGCTTCAGCTTTGTACTGTGCCGGAGTTTGGAGTTCCTGTTCAGCCATGGCTTACCCCTTGCCCTTCTCTGCCTTGGCGGCGTGACCCTTGAACGTCCGCGTGGGGGAAAACTCGCCCAGCTTGTGGCCGACCATGTTCTCCGTCACATACACCGGAATAAACTTCTTGCCGTTGTGGACGGCCAGCGTGTGGCCGATGAACTCGGGCAGGATGGTCGAGCGGCGGCTCCAGGTGCGGATGACCTTGCGATCCTTTGCCGCATTCATGGCCTCGACTTTGGTGACGAGGTGCAGGTCGGTGAACGGTCCTTTCGCTAACGAGCGCCCCATGCTATCTCCTCTTCGCCTTACGCGTGACGATCATGTTGTCCGTCCGCTTGTTGTTACGGGTCTTAAAACCGCGGGTGGGCTGGCCCCAGGGCGTCACCGGGTGACGGCCACCGGAGGTACGGCCCTCACCACCACCGTGCGGGTGGTCGATGGGGTTCATCGAAACGCCGCGGTTATGCGGCTTCTTGCCGAGGTGGCGGGTACGGCCGGCCTTGCCGAGCGAAACGTTCTCGTGGTCGACGTTGCCAACCTGGCCGATGGTCGCACGGCAGTGGATATTCACCTTACGAACTTCGCCCGAAGGCAGCTTCAGCAGCGCAAAGTCCACATCCTTCGAAACCAGCTGCACGGCAGCCCCGGCCGAGCGCGCCATCTGGCCGCCCTTGCCCGGACGCAGCTCAATATTGTGAACCGTGGTACCGGCGGGGATGTTCTTGAGCGGCAGCGAGTTGCCCACCAGGATGTCGGCATCGGCGCCGCTCACCACAGTGCGACCCACCTCCAGGCCCACCGGAGCGAGGATGTAGCGCTTCTCGCCATCGGCATAGTGCAGCAGGGCGATACGGGCCGAACGGTTCGGATCGTACTCGATCGCGGCAACCTTGGCGGGAACGCCGTCCTTGTTGCGCTTGAAGTCGATCATCCGGTAGGTCTGCTTGGCGCCGCCGCCGATGAAGCGGACGGCGATCTGGCCCAGCGAATTGCGGCCACCGGACTTGCGCTTGCCTACGGTCAGCGACTTTTCCGGTTTTTTGTCGGTCAGGCCCTCGCGCGACACCACCGTCTGGAAGCGGCGGGTGGGCGTCGTCGGGCGATAAGTCTTCATTGCCATGGCTTACATCTCCGCGTATTCGGGCATTTTCTGCCCGTCTTTGAGCCGCACATAGGCCTTCTTCCAGTCGGAACGGTAGCCGGCAAAGCGCCCGCGACGGCGGAGCTTGCCTTCAAACGTTGCCGTCCGGACATCAGCCACTTTCACAGAGAAGAGCTTCTCCACGGCAGCCTTGATCTGGATCTTGTTCGCCGCGGCCTTCACTTCAAAGCAGAGCGTCTGCTCGGCTTCTTTCTTGCCGACAGCTTTTTCGGTAACAATCGGCCGGCGGATTACTTCGAAATGTGTCATTACGCCAACCCCTCGCTCAGCCGCTTGGCAGCCGCTTCGCTCAACAACACGTTCTTATGCCGCAGCAGGTCGTAGGTAGTGACGTCGAAGCTCTTGGCCAGCGTCACACCCGGAATGTTGCGGGAGCCCAGCTCGAGATTGCGATTCTCATCGTTCTCCACCAGCAGGACCGTCTTCGCAGCGCCCGTCACCTTGCTGATCACCGAGGCGACCACCTTGGTCTTCGGCTCGGAAACCGAGAACGCCTTGACCACCTTCAGTTCCCCGTCGCGCAGCTTGGCGGAAAGGGCGGAGCGCAGCGCGCCGAGTTGCATCTTCTTCGGCAGGCGATAGCTGTAGTCGCGCGGCACTGGACCGTGCGACGTGCCGCCGTGGCGCCACAGTGGCGACCGGATGGAGCCCATACGGGCGCGGCCGGTACCTTTCTGCCGCCACAGCTTCTTGCCGGAGCCGGAAACTTCCCAGCGACGCTTGGTCTTGTGCGTGCCGGCGCGGCGGCCAGCCATGTAATGGCGAACCGCTTCCCACAGCAACGCCTCATTGACTTCGGCGGCAAACACGCTCTCGGCCAGTTCCATCTGGCCCACAACCTGTCCGTCGAGGTTCACTACATCCACTACCGGCATGTTAGCTGCTCCTCTTCTTGGCCCGGCGAACGACGACGTAGCCGCCGTTGGGACCAGGGATCGCGCCCTTGACTAAAATCACGTTCTCTTCCGGGTCAATCTCGACGATCTCCAGATTGCGCACCGTCACATCCTGCACGCCCATATGGCCGGCCATGCGCATGCCCTTGAAAACACGCGACGGGAAGCTGGATGCGCCGATCGAGCCCGGAGCGCGGTTGAACATCGAACCGTGCGAACCAGGGCCGCCACGGAAGTTGTGGCGCTTCATCAAGCTGGCGTATCCACGCCCCTTGCTGACGCCGGTGACATCGACCATCTCGCGGGTGCGGAACTGATCCACCAGGATCTTATCGCCCGGCTTCAGGTCGTCGTCGCCAGGCCGCAGGGTCAGCTCTTTCAGAAACTTCACGCCGTCGGCGTTCGCTTTCTTCAGGTGACCGGTAGCAGGCTTGTTGATCCGCGAGGCCTTCACAAATTCCAGCAGCCCGATCTGGACGGCGTTATAGCCATCCGTGGTCGGCGTCTTGCGCTGGACTACGACACACGGGCCGGCTTTGACGATCGTCACGGGAACCACTTCCCCGTTCGGCCGGAACACCTGTGTCATCCCGATTTTTTTGCCTAAGATTCCTGGGCCCATAATACCCCCCGGGCTATCGGCGGTGAGCGCGCCGGAGTCCGCCCGCTTCAACGTCTAGCGGACTCCGGCAGCGCGCTCTACGCCACCCTACTTTTTGTCCTTGCCAAATGCCTTGATTTCCACATCCACGCCGGCCGGAAGGTCGAGCTTCATCAGCGCGTCCACCGTATCCTGCGTCGGCTCCAGTATGTCCAGCAGCCGTTTATGCGTCCGGATCTCAAACTGCTCCCGGCTCTTCTTATCCACGTGCGGCGAACGGTTTACCGTGAAACGGTTGATCGTGGTGGGCAGCGGAATCGGCCCGGCGATTTGCGCGCCGGTACGCTTGGCTGTCTGCACGATCTCGCCGGTGGACTGGTCGAGTACCCGGTGATCGTACGCTTTCAATCGGATGCGAATGCGTTCTCTCAGCATTGTGTGCCTGCTCGCTTCAACTTTCCTGCTTAATCCGGGAGGATTTCGCTAACCGTACCGGCGCCCACCGTGCGGCCGCCTTCACGAATCGCGAAGCGCAATCCCTTGTCCATTGCGACCGGCGTGATCAGCTCGATCACCAACTGCACGCTATCGCCAGGCATCACCA
>JAEUQF010000078.1 GCA_016789745.1 Bryobacterales bacterium | reverse complement strand
CTTTCCGCATGGGCGCCGGCGACACCGCCACCGGCGAGGTCTACAACACCCATGAGCGGGTCCGCAAAGTGGCCGCCGACTGCAGGGAAGTGCGCGAAGGGGTGGGCAAAGACGGCGACTGGTGCATCGACTTCCACCAGCGGTTCGACTACGCCGATGCCGTCCGAGCGTGCCGCCTCATTGAAGAGTACGAGCCCTACTTTGTCGAAGATCCGGTGCGCGACGAGCATGCCCACCAGGACATCCCGAAGCTCCGCCAGATGACCACCGTGCCCCTCACCCACGGCGAGGAATGGGGCCAGCGCTACGACTTCAACAAACTCGTGGAGAACCACGACATCGACTACATCCGCGCCACACTGCCCAACGTCGGCGGCCTCACCGAGATGATGAAGATCGCCGCGCTCTGCGAGACCCACGCCGTCGGCATCATCCCGCACTTTACCGGACCGGTTGCCACCGCGGCGCTCGTGAATTGCCTGGGCACTTTCCCCGGCCCCGTGATCATGGAGTACAACTACGGCGGCCGCCCTATCGACTACCTCCCCGAATGCCTGGACTTCAAGCAAGGCAAGGCGCTCATGAACGACCGTCCCGGGCTCGGCGTTACCATTGAGCCGAAGTTGCTGACGCAGATCGGAGAAGTGACGCAGCCGGGGCGGCGGAATGTGTTTTACCGGCCGGACGGATCGCTGACGCACTGGTAGGGTCGAGCGATCGATAACCGCGAGATTTTCTTGCCCCTCCTCATACTCCGTCCCCCTTCTCCGAAGTGAGACCTAGGAGGTTCCGCGGCTTCAAAACGCCGCGGATATTGCATGAAACTCTCTACACGGCTCTTAGGGTCGCTGCTCTGTGTTGCAGTGGCGGCCCTGATCATGGCAAGCGCGTCGTTCTACAGTGAGCGCACCCTGACATCGGCACTTGACGTTGCTGTTACGCAAACGGCCCGCAAACTCGACCTCGTGAATGGCATGCGCGCCCAGGTTTGGGAGGCGGAAGCTTCCAAACGCGGCGCCTTTCTCGCCGTCGCGGTCGGCGACCGGCAGTTGGCTGATAGATTCGCCCAGAACTGGTCGGCGACGATGCATGGCTTGCGGGAGCAGGTTACACAATTGGAGCCGCTGCTGACCACCGAGCAGGGCCGGCAGGGTTTACGGCGGATGCGCGAGACCGCAGATGCGTACGAGCCGCTGGTGCGCCAGTTCCTGCAGATGACCAGGGAGGGCAAGGAGAAGGAAGTGGGCCCGCTGGTGGCTCGCATCGTTCCGCTGGTGGATGACTTCAACAAAACGGCGCTCACGCTCATCGAGCAGCAGCGAGCGCTGCTCCAGGCCTCGCAGCAGGAATCCGACGCCATTTCCCGTTCGAACCGCGTCATCCTCGGTCTGCTGCTGGCGATGATCCTCGCCGCCAGCGTCGTCGCGGTGGTGGTGGTACGGCGCGCCGTTCACACCATTGAAGAAGCGACGCGTGGACTGGATACCGGCGCGCGCCAGGTGGCCGCGGCGGCTGGACAAATCTCCTCAGCCAGCCACTCCCTTTCGCAGACTTCCACCGAACAGGCCTCCGCCATCGAGGAGACTTCCGCTTCGTGCCAGGAGATCCGGGCCATGGCGTCCAGCAATACTGAGAACGCCAGAACGGCATCGCAGTCGGCCAACAGCGCCGCCGAGCAGGTGGAACTGGCCGGAAGCCATGTCAACGCCCTCGAACAGAGCATGGATGAGATCGTGAAATCCTCCTCCGAGATTTCCAAGATCATCAAGGTCATCGACGAGATTGCGTTCCAGACCAATCTGCTGGCACTCAACGCCGCCGTTGAGGCTGCCCGCGCTGGCGACCTGGGCATGGGCTTTGCCGTGGTGGCCGACGAAGTGCGTGCGCTTGCGCAGCGTTCCGCCCAGGCCGCCAAGGACACGGCCGCCCTGATTGAAGGGGCCATCGCGCGCACCAACGAAGGCCGGAGGCGGCTGTCGGAAGTGACCAAGGCCGTGTCGGTGGTGGTGGACGAAGCCGCTCGGGTGGGACAACTTTCCACGCAGGTGGAGGCCGGCAGTACGCAGCAGGCCAAAGGCATTACGCAGATTGCCGCCGCCATCCAGCAGTTGGAGGCCGGCACCCAGAATGTTGCCGCCAGCGCCGAGGAATCCGCCGCGGCCGCCACGGAGCTTTCCTCCCAGGCGCAGATGGTTTCCGGAGCCGTCGACCGGCTGTCCTCGTTGGTTTACGGCGCTGCCCATGTCAGTTCGGCTGACCGCCACAGCCCCTACTGAGATACAATTGCCATCTTATGTTGCGGGTTCTTCTGCTGCTCTCATTTACCGTGTGCTCTTTCGCCCAGCTGACGAAGGAGGAAAAGAAGGAAGGCTTTCAGATGCTGCTCAAGGGCAGCAATTTGAAGGACTGGGATGGCGATCCACGCCTGTGGAAGTTGTCCAGCGGCGTGCTCACCGGCAGTACCGACGGTGTCACGCTCCAGGGCAATACCTTTCTCATTTACAAGAAACGCGAGTTTTCCGACTTCGTCCTGCGCACCCAGGTGAAGCTGCGCAACCACAATTCGGGCATCCAGTTCCGCAGTGAAGCGCTACCCAACTGGGTGGTCAAGGGCCTGCAGGCCGACATGGCCGAAGGCAACTGGTGGGGCTCCATCTACGACGAAAAAGGCACTCGCGGGGTGATCGTCAATGGCTGGAAAGGTAAGGGTGAAAAGCTGGTGAAGGCCAATGACTGGAATGATGTGGAAGTTTCGGCGATCGGCTCGAAAATCACCATTAAGTTAAACGGCAGCGTTACGGCGGAACTGGAAGATACATCGAAGCCCAGCGGCATCATCGCCCTGCAGTTGCACCGCGGCCCGGGGATGCAGGTGGAATTCCGCAACATGCGCATCCGCGCGCTGAAATAGGCTCTGGCGGCGCTACATCTCGCGGCGGTTTTCGAGCGACTTCGTCATCGTCACCTCATCGGCGAACTCGAGGTCGCTCCCCACCGGGATGCCCATCGCGATACGGGTCGCTCGTACGCCCAGCGGCTTCAGCAAGCGCGATAAATACACCGCGGTCGCCTCGCCTTCCACGGTGGGATTGGTGGCCAGAATCACTTCCTTGATGACGCCCTGCTGCAGCCTCGCCAGCAGGCTGCGGATGCGCAGTTGCTCCGGGCCGATGCCGCGCAGCGGGCTGATGGCCCCGTGCAGAATGTGATACACGCCGTTAAACTGGCGCGTGGTTTCGATCGGCAGCACATTCGGCGCTTCCTCCACCACGCACACCACCGTGTGATCGCGCGTTTCGTCGCGGCAGTACGGGCAGAGGTCGCCATCGCTGATGTTGTTGCAGATGCCGCACAACCCCAGCTTGTTCTTCACATCCATCACCGCGTTTGCCAGCCGTTCGGCATCCTCGCGGCTGGCGCGCAGCAGATGAAACGCAATCCGTTGGGCAGACTTCTGCCCTACGCCGGGAAGGCGTCGAAACTCCTGGATCAGGCGAGCCAGCGGTTCGGCGAAGTCTGCCATATGGTTGATGTCCTGTTTAGAAAAGGCCGGGGGGCAAACCCATACCGCCCAGCATGCCGCCCATCTTGGCCTGCGATTCGGCTTCCACCTTGCGCAGCGCCTCGTTGAAGGCAGCCATCACCAGATCCTGCAGCATCTCCACGTCGCCGGCCACTTCCTTATCGATGGTCACGCCCAGAACGTTCTTCTGCCCGTCCATCTTCACCGTGACCATGCCGCCGCCGGCCGAGGCTTCCACGCGGATGCGGGCAATCTCTTCCTGCAGTTTCTGCTGCATCTGCTGGGCCTGCTTCATAGCGGCCTGCATGTTCATTCCACCGGGTAGTTTCATGACGACTCCTTCAAATTGCGTACCCCACGCACTTCGCTGCCGGGAAACAATTCCCGGTAACGCTGCACTTCCGGATTGTCCAACACCATCTTCGTCATTTCATCCGGCTCCGGCCCGCGCGGTTTCGAAGGCGCGGCCACCGGCGCGGTTTCGCTGATGGTGACCTTTACTTTCATCGCCCGGCCAGCCAGCGCGTCCACCACCTTCTGCAGGTCGCCCGAACGCGCCGCCATGGCGAAGATCTTCGTGGTAACTAACTCCAGTTCATTGCCGCGGTCGATGACATCGGAATGCTCGATGGCGTCGGCAATGAACGTCATGCCTTTTTCGTTCAGTGTGTCGAGCAGCCGTTCCCGCCATTCGCTGGATCCGCCGCTGCCGGGCTTTGGCGCTGGCGGGGCGGGCGCGGCAGGAGGCTGTGGCAGCGGAGGGGGTGCCACCTTCGCCGATACCGGCCCCGCCGCTACCGGAGCGGGAGCAAACGCCGCACTCGCACCGGCGCCCGAAGGACGAGAGGGCGGAGGTTGCGGCACAGGAGGCGTCGACCGCGGCGCCGGCGGTGGCGGCGGTGTACCCGCCGACGGCAGTGCCCCGCCCCGCAGGATCTCTTCAATCGATTGCAGGCGTCCGGCATGCACCAGCCGCACCAGTCCCAACTCCAGATGCATGCGCGGCTGCAGCGATGTTTGCAGGTCCTGGAACAGGTTCAGCACCAGGTGCAGGTAGCGCGTCAGATCCTCTTCGGAAAACTTCGCTGCCAGTGTGTCCAACCGCTGGCGTTCGTTGGCCGACGCGGCAATCAGGCGCGAATCGGCACCAGCCACGCGCGTCACCAACAGGTTGCGGAAAAAGCGGCACAACTCGCGGGCGAAGTGCTGCAGGTTTTGCCCGCCGCGTTCCATCTCCTGGATCAGTTCCAGCATCCGGCGCGCATCCAGGTCCACCAGCGCATCGGCCACGCGCTCCAGCGTCTGCATGGAGAAGCGGCCCAACAGCATGCGCACTTCGGCGGCTTCCAGCTTCTGCCCGCAGCAGGCGATGGCTTGGTCCAGCGCCGACAACGAATCGCGCACCGAGCCTTCTCCCGCCAGCGTGATCACAGCCAGCGCTTCAGGTTCGGCCTCAATCCCTTCCTGCTCGCAGATCCAGCGCGCGCGTTCGTAGACGATATCGTAATCCACCGAGCGAAAACTGAACTGCTGGCAGCGCGAGGCAATCGTATTCGGAATCTTGTGCGATTCGGTGGTGCACATCACGAACACCACCCACTCGGGCGGCTCTTCCAGCGTCTTCAGCAGCGCGTTGAAGGCTTCATTGGTGATCTGGTGGGCTTCGTCGATGATGAAGATCTTGTAGCGGTCGCGCGCCGGGCGAAAGCGCACACTCTCGCGCAGCTCCCGCATTTCATTGATGCCACGATTGGACGCCGCGTCGATCTCGATCACGTCAATCGAGCCGCCACCGGAAATCTCGCTGCAACTGGCGCAAACGCCACAGGGCGTGATGGTCGGCCCCTGTTCGCAGTTCAAACAGCGCGCCAGAATGCGCGCAACCGTGGTCTTGCCCGTCCCGCGCTGGCCCGAAAAAATATAGCCATGTGCGATCCGCCGCTGCGATATCGCGTTCTCAATGGTGGTCTTGACGTGCTCCTGCCCGATCAGTTCGGCAAAGGACCGCGGCCTGTATTTTCGGGCAATGACCTGGTACATGCAGGGGTTCTAAAAAGAAAAAGACCCCGGGTGATCCGCGGCACACAAGCTAAACCACTACCGTTGCTTCCTTCCGGACCTGGCGGGGTTCGCGGCCGCTTATTGCACGGAGCCCGGAGCCACTCACTAGAATATCATGCACCCCGCCGTTACTTCACCGCGATGACGAGAATCTCTGCCAGCTTCGGGAACTGCCCGCTCTCGCTACGCTTGCGCTCCACCGGCGCCAGCGGCCCCAGGCTGGACCGCGCCGGCGGCACCCCACCCTGGAAGTACTTGCCGTAGGTGGCATTCATCTTCGCGAAGTCATCAATGCTGTCCAGATGCACCGTGGTGGCCACCACGTTCGAAAAGTCCATCCCGACTTCCTCCAGCCCGTCCAGCAGGTTCCGCATCGCCATCCGCACCTGGTCTTCCACCGTCTCGGTATAGATGCCGCCGTTCGGTCCTGGAATGAAGCCGGCCTTCGACGAGCAGTACAGCGTGTCATACGCCATTACGCAGGGGCTAGCGGTCGGGCTCGGCGGCATGTTCTTCGGGCGCACCGCCTTGCGCTGGGCGAGATCCTTCACCGCGATTCCGCTCAGTTCAACGTTCGCATCCATCGGCAAATACGGCACCTGGATGGTAGCCCGCGCCGGCGTATTGCCGTGCTCCACATAGCCGGCGTACACCTTGTCCAACGCGCGCCGCGGCATCTTCGCCGTGTGCCAGGGATAGGTCATCACCATGTGCCGCCAGTCGAGCCCCGCCACCTTCAAAACATCGGTGATCCGCCCCATGGCGAGCTTCATCTGCTTTTCCGGGTCTTCGGGAATGGTCCCATCCAACTCGCGCCCCAGGAAGCCCGAAATAAACACCCGCCCCTTGGCTTCGATAGCGGGCGCGATCGGCATGTTCTTCGGATACCAGCTGATCTGGAGCGGCTTCTTCTCCTTCAGATCCCGCACCACGACGGCATTCACCTGCACCGGCGTCTCGGTGGGCATGCGATGCGTCCCTATCGTCGCCCGTGCCGGCGGATTCTTCGGGAAGTATTCCTTCCACACCGCGTTGAACAGGTCGTAAGTAACCGTGGGATGCAGGAACACCTGCGAGTAGACCACGTGCTCCATGGTCAGCCCGGCTGCCTCCACGATCGCCTTCACGTTGTTCAGGCACTGCCGCACGTTGCCTTCCGGCGTCGCGGCGTACTTCAGATTGCTGTCGCGCGCGCCCTGCCCGGCCACATACAAAAAATCGTTGGCCAGAACGCCCGGGCTGTACGGACCAGCCGGCACCGCCCCCGGCGGAAACACCTGCTTCTTTTCAGCATGCAAACACAACGAGAACGCCAACAGAACAAGACAAGAGAGTCGCATGGGTGACATGAAGTAGACTACCAGAATGCTCGACACCCTGATCATCGCCGCGTACTTTGCGATTGTCTTCGCCATCGGCTTCCGCTTCGCCCGCGGCGAGCGCACCGCCTCCGATTATTTCCTCGCCGGCAAGCACGTAGGCTGGTTCGCTATTGGCGCCTCCCTGTTTGCCACCAACATCAGCAGCGAGCATTTCATCGGGCTGGCGGGGTCGGGTGCGTCCACCGGTCTGGCGGTGGGGTGTTATGAATGGTCGGCCAGCTTCTGCCTGTTCCTGCTCGGCTGGGTATTTGTTCCCCACTACCTGAAGAGCAAAGTTTTCACGATGCCGGAGTTCCTGGAGCGGCGATTCTCCGCGGGCTGCCGGTGGTATCTCACCATCGTTTCCCTCCTGGCCTACGTCTTCACGAAGATCTCCGTCTCGCTGTACGCCGGCGGCATCCTCATCCGGGAAATCGTCGGCTGGGACTACATGACCTCCGCCGTGCTGCTGGTCCTCGCCACCGGGGTCTACACCATTGCCGGCGGTCTGGCGGCCGTCATCT
>JAEUQF010000057.1 GCA_016789745.1 Bryobacterales bacterium | reverse complement strand
CAGCAGGGAGATTCGTCGTGAGAAGCGGCGGTCCATGCGCGCCTGCAGGGCATGGTAATTCGAATTGCCCGCGGTTTCGATGAAGACGATGCCGCTGTACTGCGGATAGGGGCGGCGGGCCGTGAGGTCGGTAGAGCCGGGGCGGGCCTGGTTCAGGTCGCGAGAGCGGATCAAATGCGCGCCGGCGGAACCGACATAGGCAACCGACGCCGTAGTTTCACTGCCGAACTGCCGCTGCACTTCCAGGTTCCAATGTTGGATGGAAGCGGTGGTGATGTCGGGGCTCAGCGTGCTGGGGGAGACCGGCGAGATGCCGCCCGTGGACGGGAACGGATTGTTCAAGGTAATGATGGACGTGGCGGTTGGGAAGAAGGCACGCAGCGTGAAGAAAGGCGGATTGAAGTATTGCGACGAAGCCAGCACCAGCATGCCGGCGTCGTAGTAGAGGCCGTAGCCGCCGCGGATCACGGTCTTGTCCGTAGCACTATAGGCAAAGCCGAATCGCGGCGCGAAGTTATTGCGGTCGGCTCGGATGCCAGAGCGGGGCACGCCGTTCTCTCCCACCCGCACGACGCGGCCGGTGTCCGCCTGAAAGACGGCCATGCGGTTGAAGGGATCCGTGGCAGGCGAGTTGTACTCATAGCGCAGGCCCGCCGTCAGGCTGAGCTTGCGCCCGACGCGCCATTCATCCTGGAAATAGCCGGCGTAGCTGGTGGTGCGCAACGTCTGCGGATTGTCGGGGTTGGCGCGCAACGCGAAACTGGGAATGCCGAGCAGCACATCGCTGATACCGGAGCCCGATACGGCGCCGGAGAACGACAGCGAACCGCGGGCCAGCAGATCGAGGACGCCGTTCACCCGCGTATTGCGCACCTGGAAGCCGGCTTTAAACGAGTGCGCGCCGCGCAGCCAGGACACATCTTCCTGTACCTGCAGCGTGGTGCCGAAGCGGATGAGCGGCTGCGAGGTGGCATCGCCGACCGGCGAGAAGCCCTGCACGTTAAAGAAAGGATAGCCGCGATCACGCTCGGCGAGGTTCGCCAGCCACGGCACGTTCCACAACTCAGCGACGTTGCGGTTGAAGTTTTCGGGCAGCGCCGCGCGGGCATTGCGGTTGAAGCCCAGCCGTAGCGAGTGCAGGAAGGATGCGCCCAGGCTCTGCTGGTGATGGATCATCGCGTTGTGGCCGGTGTTATCCACAACGGAGCCGAAGCCCGGAACGTCGGTCGAGTCTTCCGCATAGGGCTCAAACAAATCCTGCCGGCTTTGTTGGTATCGCAGGGTCAGCAGGCCGCCGGGGCACAGATGCCAGTCGGCACGGGCGCCGCCTTGTGCCACGGTTTCGCGCAGCACCGGTTGGGCCAGGTAGTTGCCGGCGGTACCGGGACGGTTCGGTAAGGGGAACAGATCCAACACGCGGCGTGACACCGGATTGATGCGCGCCGCCGGAATGATATTGCCGGGGAAGGGCTGGAAGGTGAAGGGGTCGCGAACCACGCCGGCGCGGGCCGACAAATCGCCGTTGCGTTCCGCCAACGTGGGCACCGTGGCCAGGCGCGTCAGCCCGCGGCGTTCCACCAAGCCGTCGGCATTCAATAAGAAGAAGGCTTTGTCGCGCGCGATGGGTCCGCCGAACAGGCCGCCGAACTGGTTGCGGATGTACTTGTTGGTGACGCCGCTATCGAAGGCATTGGAGGCGTCGAGCGCGCGGTTGCGGAAATATTCGTAGGCCAGGCCATGCCACTCATTGGTGCCGCCGCGGGTGATGACGTTCACCTGCGCGCCGCCGCTGCGGCCATACTCGGCCGAGTAGCTGCCGGCGGTGAGCTTGAACTCCTGGATGGTGTCCACCGGCGGTTCGATGACGTAGCGGTTCGTGTAGAGGTCGTTGTTGTCTACGCCATCCAAGAGGAAGTTGTTGAACTCCTCGCGGGCGCCATTGGCGTGGGCGGCGAAGGTGCCGCGCGTCGAGAGTTCGGAATCCTGCACGGGCGGATTGACGCCGGGCACCAGCAGGGCTAATTGCAGAAAGCCGCGGCGATTCAAGGGCAGTTTGGCGATCTGTTCGCGCTGCAGCACGGTGCCGGAGTCCGTCGCTTCGGTTTGCAGCAGGGACTCGCGGACTTCCATGGATTGGCGCACGTCGCCCAATTGCAGGCGGAAGTCCAGGCGGCGGACGGAGTCCACCTCGACACGAATCGCTTCGGCAGTTTGGGTGGCGAAGCCATCGCGGGTGACGGTGACACGATAGGTGGCTACGGGCAATTGCACGATGCGCCAGGAGCCGTCGGGTTCTGTGGCAGCGCTGCGCGAATAGCCGCGCGAGGTATCTTCCACGACAATACGCGCGCCATTGACGCCCGCTCCCGATGGATCTAGAACAACGCCAGTAAGGCCGCCGTTGGTCAGTTGTCCAAACAGCGGCAGAGTGAAAAGAAGAACAGCAAACTTCATCTACACCAATTCCTGCGAGGCCCGGAGGACAGTCTCCTGGACCAGGGTTTCGAAATCGTAGGAGAACTTCAGGGGCGACCTGGTTTGGATGGCACGGGCCATGTCGCGAAAGTCTCCGATATAGCGCGGCTGCGGACCTACGTTCACCGTCTGCCAACCGGCCTGATAAGGGCCGCGCGCCGAGCGCATGTTGACGCGCATGTCGGCGCCGGGCTCCACCGGTTGCAGCACAAACGCGCCTTCGGTACCGATGACCTCAAAGCTGCGATGCGGGCCGGCGGTGGGCATCTCGGCCGATGTAGTGATCACGGCCTGCGCATTGCCATAATCCAGTATGGCAACGGTCGCGTCGGCAAGGCCATCCTGCTTACCTCGCCGCGTCTGGTTGAGCCAACTCTTCACATCCTTGGGCCGGCCGAACAGATCCACGACGCGGTCAATCTGATGACAGCCGAGTTCGAACATCATGCCGCCCTTGAAGGCTGCCAGTTCGCGGCGGGACGGGGCGGCGATATCGGTATGGATCGTGCCGCGCATGAGATAGACATCGCCCAGCCAACCTTGTTTCGCGGCCTGGATGGCCCGGGTGATACCTTCGTGAAAGCGCCAGATATAGCCGGTCTGCAGGAGGAGGTTCTTGCGCTGGGCGTCGGCAACCAAGCGGCGGAAGGGTTCCCATTCGCGGGTGGGCGGCTTCTCGATGTGCAGATGCTTACCGGCGTCGATGACTTTGCGGCCGTAGGGGAGGCCCTGGCCAGCGGGGGTTTCGACGACAACCAGTTGTATGTCGCGCGCGTTGAGGAGTTGCTCTTCGCTGAGTTTGGAATGGGCGGTGATTTTGGCGGCCGCTTCGGGATCCGGTTCGCAGACGCCGAGGAGGCGATAGGCGGGGTTGTCGATGACCGCTTTGAGCTTGCCGGAGTAATGCGAGTGGCGTGTGCCGTAGAAGGCAACCCCGATGGGCGAGGGCGCCGCGTACGCCGCGGCGGGCAGCGATAGAAAGAAGTGACGCCGATTCATGGCCTGCGGGCCTATTGTCTCATTGTGGCGATGCTGTCGAGTTCGCCGCTCCAGAGCAGACGCTGACTGAGAAAGTTTCTCGCCAAGCTCACCAATCTCGCCAATAAGACAGCCGCAGAATAAAGAAACGGGCAGCGTCGTCTTCCTGGTCCACGTGGACATCGCCCGGCAGGCGTAGACGGCTGCCCCATTGATCGGGTCAAGATTCGGCAATCGTTCAGCGAAACGAACGAAATCCGACACCGGGCCGCGGCTTCCGGAGTTATCGATCCGCTACCCGTGGCGCCCGGCGTGGAAGCAGTGTAGACTTACCAGAACCACACATAAGTAAGGCCAAGACGCCCGACCGACTTTAAGGGGGAATTGTAAATGCTGCGAGCAGGGTTCTGCTTGATGCTTTTTCTGGCCCAGGGGCTGCTAGCCCAGGACTATCGCGCCAAAATCCAAGGGATCGTTACCGATTCGTCCGATGCGGTGATTGCCGCGGCGAAGGTCACGATTCGAAATGTCAACACGGGCATTACCGCCACTCGAGATAGTGGCACCAACGGTGCCTATCTTTTCGACAACGTTGAGCCTGGCACTTACATGGTGTCGGCGGAGTTGTCGGGCTTCGCCAAGCAACAAAAGGAAGGCGTGCTGGTACAGACGCGCGCCGACGTTACGGTGGACTTTAAGCTGACGCCGGGCGCGGTGGTGGAAACCGTGAACGTGTCGGCGCAGGCGGTGACGCTGCAGTTCAACTCGTCGACCCGTGAACTGACGATTGACCGCAAGATGCTCATGGATCTGCCGGTGAAGGCGCGCAATCCCTTCACGCTGGCATTGCTGGATCCGGCAGTGGTCAGCCGCTACACGGCGGAGAAGAATCCGTTCTTCATGTGGTCTTCGTCGCAGATGGACGTGGGTGGCAACACCAGCATGAAGAATGACCTGCTGCTAGACGGCGCGCCGCTGCAGATTGGGCCGAAGGGCTCGTACGCGCCGCCCATGGACGCCGTGCAGGAGTTCTCGATTCAGCAGAACTCGGTGGACGCCGAATTCGGTCACTCGGCCGGCGGAACGATGTCGGTTTCGATGAAGTCGGGCACGAACGAAATCCATGGCACCAGCTATTACTTCGGCCGCAATCCTTCGCTGAACGCTGTTATCAACCCGATCACGCGCACCAAGAACTTCGTCCGCAACCACATATGGGGTGGCACGGTGGGCGCGCCGATCGTCAAGAACAAGCTGTTCACCTTTGTCACCTACGAAGGCTGGCGGACCAAAGAACCGCGCGATGCTTTCCGCACGATGCCAACGGACCTGGAACGAACCGGCAACTTCTCGCAATCGCTGACGCGCGCTGGTGGATTGCGTACCATCTATGATCCGGTGACGACGGTGCTGAACGTTTCCAACAACACGGCGTCGCGCACCCCGTTCCCGGGGAACATCATTCCGGCGAGCCGCATTGATCCGACGTCGCGCCGCATCATGTCGGATTTCTGGGGTCCCAACAATCCTGGCGACGACCTCAGCGGGTCGAACAACTTTAAGGCCTCGTATCCCTGGCCGATGAAGAACGCCAACTTCTCGAATCGCACCGATTGGAACATCAATGATAAGTGGAAGGTGTTCGGGCGGTTCTCGCAGTTCCGCACGACGTTGGACCAGGGCAACTACACCCCGAACAACTCGCGTGCCATGCCGAACGACAACGGCGGTATCATGAACTCGCGCAACATCGCCGGCGACGCTGTCTACACCATGTCGGCGCGGACGGTGTTCAACTTCCGCGGCAGCTATTCCGAGTTGCAGGATGACTATTCCGCTCCGGAATACGCGGTGGGTGAGCAGGGGCTGTCGGAGTTCTGGCCCAACAACCCCTGGTACTCGCCTTACGTCAAGGACATGCCATTGGTCTACTACCCGAATGTGATCATCAACGGCCAGACGACACAGACCTATGGGAAGGGCAGCTACTGGTTCCAGCATCCGCACCATTACGCGTTCAGCGGCAAGATGTCGCAGGCGCGCGGCTCGCACTACATGAAGGTCGGCGGCGAGGGTCGCTTGCACTTTGGCAACGGCGTATTCCCGAACCTGATGAACTGGAACTTCTATCCGGACCAGACGGCGAATACCTATCTGAGTCCGAACACCGCGCTTTCCGGGGACGCGCATGCGTCGTTCCTGTTGGGAGCTATTGACCAGCGGTCGTTCGCGCGAGGCTATCCGTTCCAGCGGATGCGGGCGCCTTTCTTCGGCCTGTTCGTCCACGATGACTGGAAGCTGACTCGCAACGTCACGGTCAATCTTGGCCTGCGCTATGAATAGGAGTCCGGTCCTTACGACCAAAACGACATCCTTTCGCGTTATCTCGATCTGAACGCGCCCAACAAGGCGATGCAGGCCAATCCGCCGAACATTCCGGCGGATCTGCGCGCACTGTCCACTCCGCAGTTCAACGGTGCCTGGGTTTTCACCGACAGCAATAACCGCAAGGCGTGGACAACGCAGAAGAACGTCCTGCTGCCTCGTGCCGGCGTTGCCATCCGCGTGAATGACAAGACGGCGTTGAACATTGGCTTCGCCCGCTATGCAGTGCCTGTGATTGCCGGCAACGGCGCTTCCACCGGTAGCGCAAACACCTTGGCGGCCTGCCAGTGGTGCCCTGGTTTCAGCCAGATCACCAATCCGCTGCCGTTTGTGGAGGGCCGTCCGCAAGCCTATCTTTCGAACCCCTTCCCAGCCAGTTCCAACCCGCTGCTGCTGCCGGTGGGTAAAGCGCTCGGCGAGTACACCAATGTCGGCATCGCGACCAACTGGCCGACGCAGAACTACCGCACGCAGATCAACGATCGAATCAACTTCACGATCATGAGGGAGATTCCAGGGCAGTTCAAAGTGGATGCCACCTGGTTCATGAACTTCGGCCGCTACGTGGCTCATGATGAACAGCGCAACATGGCCGACCCCATGTTGGGCTACACCTACAAGGCGGAACTGTCGCGGAACATCCCGAATCCGTTCTTCAACTATCTCACTCCGAACGTGTTCCCCGGGAACCTGCGTACGCAGTCGACAGTGACGCGGGGAAGCCTGCTGCGGCCTTATCCGCAGTACGGCGGCAACCTGACGGAAAACAACGTTGGCAACTGGCGAAATCGCTACCAGGCTCTGCAGTTGCGCGTACAGCGCACATACTCGGCGGGGGCGAGCGTGCTGATGGCCTATAACTACAACCAGGAGCGCAACGAAGCCTACTTCAACGACATCCAGCAGTACGTTTTCCAGACGTTCTGGCTGGGGTCCAACAACGCTCGCCATCGCCTGACACTGGCCGGCGTCTATGACGTCCCGGTCGGCAAGGGCCGCAAGTTCGGCTCCGACATCCATCCGGTGTTGAACGGCATCGTGGGCGGCTGGCAGTTGAGCGGGATCTACAGCTACCGGTCCGGCGAGTTCCTGCGCTTCCCGCAGGCCGACGTGAACGGGTCGCCGTTTATCGACAATCCGGGGCCTGGCAAGTGGTTCAACACGGATGCCTATACCGTACCCACGCCCTTCACGCCGCGCACCAATCCTTACCAGTACTCCGGCGTTACCGGCCCCATCTTCTGGAACACCGACGCAACCGTGTCGAAGTTCTTCCCCATCAAGGAACGCTACAAGTTCGAGTTCCGGTTTGAAGCCTATAACTTGACGAACTCCCTGATGTGGGCGAACCCGAACATGGCAGTCGGCAACCAGTTGTTCGGCCGGTCGACGGCGCAGGCGGCCACCAACCGCGGACGCGAAATGCAGTACACTCTGCGTTTCATGTTCTAAAGCGCAACGATCGCGGCAGTAATCCGGGGCTTCATGGGATAAGCTAACTCCCATGAAGCCCCTTCTTCTTTTCTGGGCGTCGTTCACCTTGCTGGTGGCGGCGGATTGGCCGGGCTGGCGTGGGCCATCGCGCAACGGCATCTCGGCCGAGCGCGGGCTATTGCCGAAGTGGCCGGCCGAAGGGCCGCGATTGTTCTGGCAGGTGAACGATCTGGGCGAAGGCTATGCGGCGCCGGTCATCGCCGATGACCGCGTCTACGTGCTGGCCAATGAGGGCATGGAGAACGAGTACGTCCGGGCGTTGGACGTGCGTAGCGGCAGGACCATGTGGACCACGCGGTTGGGGAAGGTGGGCAATCCCGATCAGCAGCCTTCCTACCCCATGGCGCGTTCCACGCCGATCCTGGATGGCGATGTACTCTATGCCATGAGCTCCGATGGCGACCTGGCTTGTCTACAAACCGCAAGCGGCAAGGTGATCTGGAAGAAGAGCGTGCGGGCTGAGTTCGACGGCAAGCCCGGCAAGTGGGCCTATGCCGAGTCGCCGTTGATTGATGGCGATGTGTTGGTGGTGACGCCGGGCGGTGCGTCGGCCACGCTCGTGGCACTGCGGAAGAAGACGGGCGATGTGATCTGGAAGTCGGCGGTGCCGGGTGGCGATGTGGCGGCCTATGCGTCGGCGATTGTCACCGAAGCGGCGGGCCGTAAGCAGTACGTGCAGTTTCTGGATAAGGGCGTGGTGGGTGTGGATGCGAAGACCGGCCAGTTTCTGTGGCGTTATGACCGCACGGCGAATGGGCCTGCGAATATTGCCTCGCCGGTGGCGCTGAACGGCTACGTCTACAGTACGAATGCGCGGCGGTTCGGGGCGGGGTTGGTGCAACTGCATCCGGTCAGCGATGGTGTGAAGGCCGAGGAGGTCTACTTCGAACGCGATGCGCCGAACACGCTGGGTGGGCAGGTGCTGCTGGATGGCGTTCTGTATGGCACCAATCAGCAAGGACTGACCGCGATCGACTTTCTGACCGGTAAGACGAAGTGGAAGGATGCCACCACCGGCCCGGGCGCGGTGCTGTATGCCGAAGGCAACCTCTACGTGCATACCGAGAGCAACGAAGTACTGCTGGTGGAGGCAAGCCCGGAGGCGTATCGCGAGAAGGGCCGCTTCCAACCTCCCGCCGGGCCGAAGCATACGCGCAATCGCGAGGTGGCCTGGACCTATCCGGCACTGGCCAACGGGCGGCTCTACATTCGCGACTTAGGAACGCTGTGGTGTTATGACGTGCGGGCTCGTAAATGATGCTACTGGTTTCGGCTGTCGTTCTGCTGCTGGCGGGGGCTGAGTTTGGGTTGAATGAAGCCAAACTCGATCAGGCGCGCGACTACGCGGTGCGGCTGGGCGGCGGGTCGGGCGTGGTGATCCATCGAGAGGTCGTCTATCGCTGGGGCGATCAGGCCGCGCTGTATGATCTGAAGTCGACAACGAAGTCGATCGGCGCAACGGTGTTGGGGCTGGCGATTGCCGACGGGAAGGTATCACTCGCGGATGCGGTCGGGAAGCATTGCCCCGATATCGGCATCCCGGATCCCAAAATCACGTTTCTGCATCTGGCGACACAGACGGCGGGCTTCGACAAGCCCGGTGGCTTTCAGCCGCTGCTCTTCGCGCCGGGGACGAAGTGGGCCTATAGCGATAGCGGGCCGAACTACCTGGCCGACTGCCTGACGCATCTCTATAAGAAAGACCTGGCCGATGTGCTGTTCGAGCGCGTGTTGACGCCACTTGGTGTGACGCGCGAAAGCTTCCGCTGGCGCGACAACGCGTATCGCCCGAAGTTGCTGGATGGCGTGCCGCGGCGCGAGTTCGGTTCCGGCGTGCATGCCACGGTAGAAGCGATGGCGCGACTGGGGCTGCTGTACAACCGCGCGGGGCGCATCAAATCGCGGCAGGTTCTGCCGTCTTCTTATGTCGCGATGCTGCGGCAACCGGTGCCTGGCGTGAAGGGAGTGCCGGTGCTGCGCGAAGGCGATTACCCGGAGGCCTCCAATCATTACGGGTTGCTGTGGTGGAACAACGGGGACGGCGGTCTGCCAGGGGTTCCGCGCGATGCGTTCTGGTCGTGGGGGCTTTACGACAGCCATCTGATCGTGATCCCGAGCCTGGATCTGATCGTGGCACGGGCAGGGAAATCAATGGACGGCGCGACGGGCGCCAAGCCGGCGCGGCTGTTGCCCTTCCTGCGGCCGATTGTCGAGGCGGTGGATGCGGCGCGGCATCAGACGAAGGCGCCCTATCCGCCGAGCCCGGTCATTGCGTCCATCGACTGGGCGCCCGTCGACACCATCCGCCGCTATGGCTCGGACTGCGACAACTTCCCGACCGCCTGGGCTGGCGATGGTGAACTCTACACCGCCTACGGCGATTGCCGCGGCTTCCCACCGTTGCGACCGCAGAAGCTGGGCATGGGCTTTGCCAGACTTATAAGCACGCCGGAGGCGGTGATCGGCACGAACATCGTTTCCGAAACAGCCGACAACACGGGGCAAGGAGCGAAAGGGAAGAAGGCGAGCGGGATGATGGCGCTGGGCGGCGTCCTTTATTTATGGGCGCGGAATGCGGGGAACTCGCAGTTGGCATGGTCGACGGACCAGGCGCGCACTTGGACGTGGGCGGATTGGAAGTTCACCACCAGCTTCGGACACCCGGCCTTTCTGAGTTTCGGGCAGGATGGGGCTGATGCCCGGGACGGCTACGTCTATATTTATTCGCCGGACCATGACACGGCGTACCAGGCTTCGGCATCGCTGGTGATGGCGCGTGTGCTGAAGAAGCGCATCCGCGACCGCGACGCCTATGAGTTCTTCGTGAAGCTGGACGCGAAGAGTCGTCCAGTGTGGACGAAAGACATCGCCCAACGCGGGCCGGTGTTCTCGAATCCGCCCGGCGGTGTATATCGCACGCAGGTCAGCTACAACGCCGGGTTGAGACGCTACCTGATGAACCAGATTCTGATCGGCAGCGACTATGTACGGTTCCAGGGTGGCTTCGGCGTGTACGATGCACCGGAGCCATGGGGCCCGTGGACGACGGCTTACTTCACAACCATGTGGGATGTGGGTCCGGGCGAGAACCAGCACTTTCCGCCGAAGTGGATGAGCGCCGATGGCCGCACGATGTATCTGCTGTTTTCGGGCGACGACGTCCTGTCGACGCGGAAGGCCACGCTATGGCTGCGCGCGAAGTAATAAGATGATACGCGATGCGTTTTGCAGCCTTAGTCTTGCTGATGACGCTTCCGTTGCCAGGTCAGCACGGAAGTACAACGAAGAATCCCTTCGATAAGCCTTCAGATGTGTTTGAAGGCGGCCGCATGTTCCGGGCGCAATGCGGCGCCTGTCATGGGCCGGGAGGCGCGGGAGGCGCGGCGGGTCCTGACCTGACCACCGGCACAATGAAGCGGGGGAACTCCGACGAATCGCTGTTCCAGATTGTCAGCAAGGGCATTCCCGGCACACCGATGCCGGGCTACGGCGCGAGTGCGAAAGAGATCTGGCAAGTGGTGGCTTACCTGCGCACGTTGAGTATCGGGAAGGCCGCGGAGCAGGCGAAAGGTAACGTCGAACGCGGTGCGGCGCTGTACACGCAGCATAAGTGCGGCGGCTGTCATGAACTGCGCGGTGCGGGTGGATGGCTGGGACCATCTTTGGATAACGTCGGCGCGGAGCGTTCCATCGGCCACCTGTATGCCGCCCTGCGGGAACCCAACAGCGATGTTGCGCCGCAGTCGTGGCGGTTGCGCGGGAAGACGAAGGCGGGGGCGGCGGTGATGGGCGTGCGGATCAATGAGGACACGTTCTCCTATCAGTATCGAGACGCACGCGGCTTGCATTCGGTGGCGAAGAGCGCGCTGTCGGAAGCTGCGTTGGTGACCGAGTCGGCTATGCCCTCCTACGCGGGGAAGATGACGGAAGCGGAGATGGACGATCTGGTGGCGTTCCTGGCGAACTGCCGGGTGGGAGGTGGGCGATGAGATTGGCGATGGCGTTGGCTTTGTTCGTTCAGGTGGCCGTGGCGCAGGTGACATATGAACGCCTGCTGCACGCGAACAAGGAGCCGCACAACTGGCTGACGTATCACGGCAGCTATGCCAGCCAGCATCACACGGCGCTCAATGAGATCACGCGGGAGAACGTCGGCCGGTTGAAGTTGAACTGGGTGTGGCAGGGCCGGTCGCTGGAGAAGTTTGAGCCGACGTCACTGGTGGTGGACGGCGTGATGTATTTCACGGAGCCGCCGAACAACGTCTATGCCGTGGATGCGCGTACGGGCCGCGTCTTCTGGAGCTACCGGCATGTGCTGCCTGACGTCACCTATGCCTGCTGCGGCAAGGTGAACCGCGGGCTGGCGATTCTCGACCACACGCTGTACATGACCACCATCGACGCCAAACTCGTGGCGTTGGATGCGCGCACCGGCAAGCGCAAATGGGAGAAGGTGATCGTCGATTACAAGCAGGGCTATTCGATGACGGTGGCGCCGCTGATCGTGAAGGATAAGGTGATCATCGGGCCCGCAGGCGGGGAGTTGGGCATTCGCGGCTTCCTGGCGGCCTACGATGCGAAGACCGGTGAGCAGGTGTGGCGCTTCAATACCGTTCCGCAGCCGGGCGAGCCGGGGAATGAGACGTGGGGGTTGGAGTCCTGGAAGTACGGCGGCGGGTCGGTGTGGTTGACGGGCTCCTATGACCCCGATCTGAACCTGGTGTTTTGGGGGATCGGCAATCCGGGGCCCGACTGGAACGCAGCGGCGCGGCCGGGGGACAACCTTTATACAAGCTCCGTGATCGCGCTGGATGCCGACACCGGCAAGCGCAAGTGGCATTTTCAGTTCACGCCGAACGATGCCTGGGATTGGGATGCGGTGCAGACGCCGGTGTTGACCGAAGTGGACGCGCGGGGCGAAAAGCGCAAGGTGATTCTGTGGGCGAATCGCAACGGATTCTTCTACGTGCTGGACCGCGCCACGGGGCAGTTCCTGCATGGGAAAGCCTTCGCGAAACAGACGTGGGCGAAGGGGCTGGATGATAACGGCAAACCGATCCGCAATCCGGACCAGGTGCCGAGCGCGCAGGGAACGGTGATCTGGCCCGGCGTACAGGGGGCGACGAACTGGTATGCGCCGTCGTATAGTCCGGTGACCGGGCTATTTTATCTGACGGCATGGGAAGACTACTGGAGCACTTACTACACGTACCCGCAGCAGTATGAGCAGGGCAAGTGGTATGCCGGTGGTTCGGTGAAGGCACCGGTGCCGGCCACCAATCGCGATGAGGTGAACAACAAGCGGGCGAAGTCGGCAGGGTATGGCGCGGTGCGCGCGCTGGATCCAAAGACAGGCAACAAAGTGTGGGACTTTGTGATGTCGGATGTGAGCGACAGCGGGCTGCTGACGACGGCAACGAACATGTTGTTCTCGGGCAACCGCGAAGGGCACTTCTTTGCACTCGATGCGGCAACCGGGAAGTTACTGTGGCGGCGCTACCTGGGAGGGCAGGTGCTGTCGTCGCCCATCAGCTACGCGGTTGACGGCAAGCAATACGTCACGATCACCAGCGGTGCGGCGATGTTCACGTTCTCACTTCACGATCCGGAATAGACGGGTCAGAGCTTCAGGAGCATCCGGAGGCGCTTGGTCTGGACGCGGCTGACGGGGATTTCGGTCTGCTTCTTGTCATCCATCCGGAGTTGGTAGCTGGACTTGAACCACGGCACCACTTCGCGGATGCGGTTGATGTTTACCAGGTAGGAGCGGTGCACGCGCCAGAAGAGTTCGGGGTCGAGATTGGACTGGAGTTCTTCGATGGTGCGGTAGTTGGACTGGCCTTCCAGGTTGGAAGCGACGACCGTAATCAGTCCGTCTTCGATGGTGGCGTAGATGATGTCCTGCGCATCAACGATGAAGTTGCGGGTTCCGGACTTCACCAGGACTTTGTTGCGCTGTAGGGCGGGTTTGGGGGCGATGGCACTGCCGGCCGCGTTAGAGGCATCGGCGGGCTGCTTATCGGCGACGTAGCGGCGAACGCGTTCGATAGTTTCGGCGAGGCGATCCTTGTCCAAGGGCTTCAGAAGATAGTCCATTGCCTCCAGCCGGAAGGCTTCGACGGCATAGTTATCGAAGGCGGTGACCAGGACGAAGTAGGGCAGGCTGCCCTGCTTCTCGCGCAGGGCGCGGATGACGGACATGCCGTCCATGCCGGGCATCTGGACATCGAGAAAGACGAGGTCGGGCTCGAACTCTTCGATGAGTTCGACGGCCTGCAGGCCGTTATTGCCGACGGCCTGCACTTCGATATCGGGGAAGTCTTTGAGGAGGAACGAAAGTTCGTCGCAGGCGAGTTGCTCGTCATCCACTAAGACGGCTTGGATCACTAAAGACGGGCGGGCCGGCATTGCAAGTGGCTAGTATAGCAACAGGCTGGGGCACCTGGCCGGGTGAGCCGGTTTAGAAGATGCTGAAGGAAAAGGGCGCGCGATTTCGTCTTGCCTAAATGAGCAGGTTGCTTTTGTTATGAAAGTTCTAGTCATCGGCGGGACGTTGTTCATTGGCCGGGAGTTGGTGCGGGAGTTGGTGGAGGCGGGACATGAGGTAAGCGTTCTGCACCGGAGGCCGGAACATGGGTTTGGGCGCAAGGTGGGCAATCTGCAGGCGGACCGCAATGATCCGGAGGCGATTCGGGCGGCGCTGGCGGGACGGCGCTTCGAGGTAGTTTTCGACAACGTATACGACTGGCAGCGAGGGACAACGGCGGAGCAGGTGGAGGCGACCGTGCACGCGGCCGGGGACCATCTGCGGCGCTACGTGTTTATGTCGAGCGTGGCGGCCTATGGCGATGGGCTGAACCATCATGAAGGGAATGCGCTGGCGCCCGACCATCACCCCGACGCGTATGTGCGCAATAAGGCGCGCAGCGAGCGGACGCTGTTTCGCATGCACCAGCGGCACCGTACGCCGATCGTGACGCTGCGGCCACCTTTTATATATGGTCCGGGAAATCCGTTCTACCGGGAGGCTTTTTTCTGGGACCGGCTGCGCGATGACCGCCCGATCATTCTGCCGGGAGACGGGCGTCGATTGATGCAGTTCTGCTATGTGAAAGACCTGGTGTGGGCCTGTATGAAGGTGATGGAGAGCCCGCTGGCGGTGGGCCATGCGTTCAATATCGCGAATGCGCGGCCGGTGACGCAGGCGGAGTTGGTGGATGCGCTGGGCAAGGTGATGGGGCGCCAGCCGGACACGGTTCGGATTCCGCGGGACCGGATTCAGCAGGCTGGGGGCAACGCGATGGCGGCGCCGCTCTACTTTGGTGTTTATTACGACCTGCCAGCGATCACGCAGGTGATCAGCAAGGCGCAGCGTATGCTGCGGTTTACGCCGACTCCGTTCCCGGATGGGCTTACGGCGACGTATCGCTGGTACCAGCGGAATCGGAGCAAAGAGCCGCGCGATTATTCGTTCGAAGATGCACTGTTGGCGCCGTACCGGATGGCTCCGGCGGCGGCTTTGAGTGCGGTGGCGGGCCCTCTTGGGCGGTGAGCGGCGGCTTTCGCGCTGCCGCAGCTTTTCCCTCTTTGCGGCCCTCAAATAGCTGTGTTACGATTGAAGTGCTCTGATGGACTGCGTCCACGGACGAGCCCACCTGAAATCCCCTACGGAGTGAACAGCACCCTCGAATGAGTTTTACTGTTTTTCTCGGCAACCTGCCTACCTGGGTAACGAAGGATGACATCCTATCGTGGTTGCGAGCCGAAAACCTCGTTGCTGATGAGGTTAAGGTAATTCGCAATCCGGAAACCCAGGAGTCGAAAGGTTTCGCCTTCATCGACGCCCCCAACCAAGAGGAGATGGACTCGATTATCCGGCGCTTTGATCGCGCCCCGCTGGAAGATCGCATTCTCCGCGCCAACCCCGCCCAGCCTCCACGACCCAAAGGTTCCGCCAAGCCGCTACCCGGTGCCGGCCCGATCGGTGTAACTGCCGGAGTTACCGGCGTTGCCGGTGCGAACGCACTGGACCGCCAGCGACAGCGCGGTGGTAAGAAGCATAAGAAGCCGCGCACGAATCAGCCGCAGAGTGCGTTTGCCCAGGAACTCGCGAAGGCCCTCTAGGTTCCCGCGAGTTCCTCGCCCGCCCCTCTCCTCGCTCCGTTCGTTCCGATTTCTCTCATTCCCAATCACTCACGCGTAGGCTTCTCTATCGGTGTTATACTCACACCGATATCCCGGCAAAGGCCGGGGTGTCTCCATCCGGAGGGGGGATGGAAGCGTGAGTGATTTATTCGTTATCCGCGGGCTCTTCATCGTCCTCATAACGTTATCTGCCTTCTTCTTACGTCCTTTCAATCTCACCAATCCATGGCTCGCCGGCGGCATAGGGCTGCTGTGCGGCGTCTCCATTGTCGTCTTCGAACTGCGCGCCAAAGAAATTAGCCTGAAGCGCCTGATAGGCGCGGCTGCCGGCAGCGTGATGGGCATCTTCGGGGCTTATCTGATCTCGCTGGTGCTGCGGCAGGCGCTGCCGGAGAACACCTCGACCGTACCTTTCCTGCAACTCGGCATTTTGCTGCTGATGACGTATGTCGGCCTGGTGGTAGGGGCCAACAAAGGCGACATGCTGAACCTGGCGGCCTTTGGCGGGGTGTTCGGCAGTGAGAAGATGCCGAAGCACTCGTTCAAAATCCTCGATACCAGCGTGATTATCGACGGGCGCATTGCCGACATTGTGGAGACGGGCTTTGTGGATGGCTCACTGGTGATCCCGCAGTTCGTGCTGCGCGAGCTGCAACTGGTGGCCGACTCCGGCGATTCGATGAAGCGCAACCGCGGCCGTCGCGGGCTGGACATCCTGCAGCGCATCCAGAAGATGCCCGAACTGCACATCCAGATCGTAGAGGAAGACTTCCCGCATCTGCGGGATGTCGATATGAAGCTGATTGAACTGGCCAAGCTTTACGACTGCAAGATCGTCACCAACGACTTCAATCTGAACAAGGTGGCGCAGTTGCATGGCGTGGATGTGTTGAACATCAACGAACTGGCCAATGCGTTGAAGCCGGTGGTACTGCCGGGCGAGACGATGCGCGTCTTTATACTCAAGGAAGGTAAGGAATACAACCAGGGCGTGGCCTATCTGGATGACGGCACGATGGTAGTAGTGGACAATGCCAAGCGGCTGATCTCGAAGACCATCGACATCAGCGTCACCAGTGTGCTGCAGACCACCGCCGGCAAGATGATCTTTGGCCGCCACGATGATCGTGTGCATGCCGTGTATGAGAAGCATGGCGAGAAGGCGCAGGTGCGCGAGCAGGCCAATCACGCGACGCCGCCTTCCTAAGCGCGCGGCGTCCTCTTGCGAACACGCGCTGTTTGTGAGGACATAAAGGTTGAACATGAAAGTTGCCGTGATCATTCCCGCCGCGGGGCTGGGGACTCGCATGAGCCGCACGCAGGCGGAGCGTCCCGCATCCAGCCGGAAGCAGTTTCTGTTACTCGAAGGCGTACCGATCCTGATTCACACGCTGCGCAAGTTCGATGCGTGCCGCGAAGTGAATGAGATCGTGGTGGCGGTACGCGCCGATGATCTGGAGTCGGTAGCGCGGTCGGTGGCCGAGCAGAGTTTTAGCAAGCCGGTGCGTTGTGTGCAGGGCGGCGACACGCGCCAGGAGTCGGTGTGGCACGGGCTGCAGGCGCTGGCGCCGGACACGGAGTTGGTGGCGGTGCATGACGCGGTGCGTCCGTTCATTGATGGGGAGACGATCACGAAGGTGATTGCCGAGGCTGCCGAGACGGGCGCGGCGATTGTGGGCGTGGTGCCGGTGGACACCGTCAAGCAGGTGCATCGCAACAAGATCCGCGCGACGATTCCGCGCGATCGACTGGTGCTGGCGCAGACGCCGCAGGTGTTTCGCTTCGAGTTGTTGAAGGAAGCCTTCGAGCGCGCCGCGGCCGATTCGTTCACCGGCACCGATGAAGCCAGCCTCGTCGAGCGGTTGGAGACGGTGGAGGTGAGTGTGGTGGCGGGCAGTGACCGCAACATCAAAATCACCAAGCCCACTGATCTCGAACTGGCGCAGTTGTTTCTGACGCAGGAACGTTCGGCGGCCGAGCGCGTGGCGGAGCCCGCGCCGTGAGTGAGTATCGCAGCGGGCTGGGTTGGGATGTTCATCGCACGGCTGTAGGAAGGCCGCTGTTATTGGGTGGTGTAGCGATTGCGGCGGAGTTCGGATTGGATGGGCACTCCGATGCGGACGTGCTGGCACATGCGATCACCGATGCGATTCTGGGTGCGTGCGCGCTGGGTGATATCGGCATGCACTTTCCCGATACGGATCCGCGCTGGAAGGGCGCCGATAGTCTGAAGCTGTTGCGGCATGCGGTGGAGCTTGCTGCCGCACAGGGCTTCACGCTGGTGAACATCGACTCGACGGTGATACTGGAGCGGCCGAAGTTGAAGGACTATCGTCTACGCATTCGCGAGAGCCTGGCGGAGTGTGTTGGGCTGCCTGTGGAATGCATATCGGTGAAGTTCAAAACAGCGGAGAAGGTGGGGCCGGTGGGAGAGGGTCGATCGGCGGAAGCACAAGCGATCGCGTTGATGCAGCGGGGTTGAGGGAAGAGGCGGAGGCGGGGTGATGAGGCAAAGAAAAAGGCCCCGATTCCTCGGGGCCTGCTATACGAACCTTGTTGATCCGCCTGGGCTACTTCTTTTTCTTGGCAGCAGCCTTCTTGGCGGGGGCCTTCTTGGCAGCCTTTTTCGTTGCGTTCTTCATCGAATGATTCTCCCTAACATCAGATTTAGCGATCTCGTTCGAGATCGCAGTGTGATCCATATATAAGGTTGTTTGAGAAAGAAGTCAAGAGAAAAGTGCGGTGCGAGAATGAAGAAGAGCGTTGGTGGCGCGAAGAAGGCAAAAAACGTTTCGCGCTAGAATTGTTTTATAGGCTGACATGCGTTTGAACGCCCGATTTACAGGCCTTCGAAGCACGCTGGTGGTGAGCGCGGTGGTGCTTGCGCTGATGGGCACAGCCGGTTGCGGCAAGCGTACGCAACGTCCTTCCGCGCGCATGCCGAAGCCCGTGCGTGTTCCCAAAACAGGTGAGACGCAGAAGGGCATCGCGAGCTGGTATGGGCATCCCTATCATGGCCGGCGCGCGGCTAACGGCGAAGTCTACGACATGAACCGTTTGACCGCGGCGCATCGCGAATGGCCCTTCGAACTGATGGTGCGCGTGAAGAACCTCGCCAATGGCAAAGAGGTGGATGTGCGCATCACCGATCGCGGCCCGTTCGTGGATGGCCGCATCATTGACCTGTCACGCTCGGCGGCGCAGAAGATCGAGATGATCGGACCGGGCATCGTGGATGTGAAGCTGACGGTGCTGGGGTTTGCGAGCGGAGACTATGCGGTGCAACTGGGCGCCTTCCAGGAACGCGACAAAGCGGAGGCGTATCGCGCCCGCATGGAGAAGGAACTAGGAGAGGCGATATTGGCACCGCCGCGGGCGGGCTCTGCTCTGCATGCGGTGTGGTATCGCCGCACCACGAATGCCGAAGAAGCAACCAGGCTGGTATCGGAGCTGCGCCGCAAGGGTGTGCGTGCCATCCTGGTGCGGCAGCAGAAGCAGGAAGGGGACGAATGACGCACGGCGATGCGCGCTTCGCCGGCACGTGGCGTCTGCTGTCGTACCAGATGCAGGAGGAAGAGCTGCCGGTGGTCCATCCGTTCGGCGAGCAGGCAACCGGCCTGCTGCTCTACACCGAAGACGGCTACATGAGCGGGCAACTCATGCAACCCGGCCGTGAGGTGAAGGCTGCTGCGTAGGTGCATCCCTCGCAGGCGGGCTACATTGCCTACTGCGGCCGTTACCTGGTGGATGAGGAAGCCGGTGAGGTGGTGCATCACGTGGAGGCCAGCCTGTATCCGCCCTGGGTGGGTGGCGAGCAGCGACGGCGGTTCCGGTTTGAAGGGACGCGGCTGACGTTGAGCGCGTCGCGCTGGCGCAACGGGCGGGAGACGGTGCACCGACTGGTTTGGGAGCGCGCCTGAAGGACGCTGCCTGTACGTACTGTCATGCATACCCTCACGTGAGGGGTGGCTTTCCTACCGCATAAGAGTCAGAGAAAACAAACTCGCTGGTATTGCGGTACTAGGCAACTCTTCGTTAGATTTTAGATTCGGTAAACACACTACTACTAGAGAGTGCCAACTCGCGCAGTTAAGGGGAACACCCCAGAAGACGCGAGAAGCACCAGACAAATCCTAGGCGCCGGCTTGCAGGGAAGCAGGGCGCCCGGTAAGGGAAGGGATCGGGAATGTTCTCTCATCCAAAAGGATCGCAGCCAGCGCTAGTAGGCGAGTCGCATCGCACACGCCAGTTGATGCGACTCATCGATAAGCTTGGGCCGAGCCGTTGGCCCGTGCTGATTCTCGGCGAGACCGGGACGGGTAAGGAAGTGGTGGCCCGGACCATCCACCAAATGAGCAACGCGGGCCCGTTCGTGACGATCGATTGCTCAGCGCTGGTCGGCACGATCATGGAGAGCGAGTTGTTCGGGCACACCAAGGGCGCGTTCACGGGTGCCTTTGCGCAGAAGACAGGGTTGATTGAGGCGGCTAACGGCGGCACGGCGTTCTTCGATGAGATCGGGGAACTGCCGCTGGACATGCAATCGAAGCTGCTACGCGTACTGCAGGAAAAGGAGTTCCGCCCGGTGGGCTCATTGACGCCTCGAAAATCGGATTTCCGGATCGTGGCGGCAACAAATCGGGACCTGGCGAAGGAAGTGGAACGAGGTACATTCCGGCGCGATTTGTACTACCGCTTGAACGTGGTGACGTTGAAGCTGGCACCGCTGCGCGACCGGCGTGATGATGTGCCGCTGCTGGTCTCGCATTTTTTGGAGATGTACGGGCGAGGCCATCGCTTCACGACTGACGCGATGGATGCGTTGATGACGTACAGCTGGCCGGGCAACGTGCGCGAGTTGGAGAACTGTGTGCAGCACATGGTGGCCATCCACACGGGTCCAGTGCTGACGGTGACGGATCTGCCATCGCCGATCCAGCATCACTTGGCGGCACATCGTCCGGCTGCGATGTCGGCGGCAGTGGGTGCGTATCACGGCATTCCGCCGGTGGCGCCGGTGCAGCCGATGCCGCCTTCCAGCGCGCCGGTGATGGACCGGTCGATACCGATGGAGTTTGGCGGGGAGAAGATCCTGCCGCTTTGTGAGATGGAGAAGCTGGCGATTCAGAAGGCGCTGGCGTATACCAAGGGTGACCGCGGGGTGGCCGCAACCCTACTGGGAATCGGACGTACCACGCTGTATCGGAAGTTAAAAGAGTACCAACTTGCATGTTGATGGTTGGGTGATGAGAAAATCGTCCACCCTAACGCACTAGTACAAATAGGTGCGTCTATGACTGATCGTTCGATCCGGGTGCTTCTCGTCGATGGACAGGTAGAAGATTCGCGTTGGGTGCAGGAGCTTCTGGCTGAATTCGAGGAGAGCCGGTTCGGCGGTGGGTGGATGCATGGTATTGAGGTGTTCCATCTGGAGCGTCTGGCCGACGCGCTTGCCGTACTGGCGGATAACGAGCGCGAGCAGTATGACGCGGTTCTTCTGAATCCGAATCTTCCCGACAGCTTTGGCCTGCATAGTTACCTGCGAGTGCAATCGCAGGCGCCGGAGTTACCCATCCTCATTCTTTCGGAACTGGATGACCCGCACTTGGCGGTGAGCATGGTGCGCGCCGGTGCGCAGGATTTCCTTGCCAAGACGCAGCTGGACAGTCTGCCGTTGGCCAAGGCGCTGCGATTGGCGGTGGAGCGGCAGCGGATCACGCGCGATCTGCGGTCGCAATGTTGGCGCGACGAGTTGACGGGCCTATTGAACCGCAGTGGCTTCGGTGCGCTGGTGGAACAGAACCTGCTGCATTCGCGCGGATTGGGTTTGTGCACGACGGTGGTAGTGGTGGATGTGGCGGCGCTGGCGGAGATCGGCCACAGCTATGGCAAGGACGAACAGCAGCTGGCGCTGCTGGACTGCGCCGAGGCGCTGGGGGAAGTGACCGCGGGTGTCAGCCAGTTGGCACGGGTCGATACGGCGCGCTTTGCGTTCTCGCTGATCCGGCCCCCGGAGGCATCGCTCTCCGACCTGCTAACGGCGGTAGAACGCAGACTGCACGGGATGCGGCAGAAGCCGCACCGGCGGCAGGTGCGAGCGTGCTTTGGCGTGGCGCGCTGGCATGATGGGCTGGAACCGCCAGCGGACATGCTGGTCTGCGCCGAGAAGCAGCTGTGCGAGAATGTGGGGGATCCGGCAGCACTGCCTCTCGCGGAGAACAGCCCATTCACTTTCGTCGCCCGACAGTCATCGCTTTAGATGCAACCTATAGTGTTGGCCGTGCGCTGAGCGGAGTTGGTGTCTATTGCCGCGAAATCCTGCACGGGCTGGCACGCCTGCAACCGGAACAGCGCTATCGCTGGTGCTACCGCCCGCATCGCCTGCTTCGTGGGCTGCGGCAACCTGCACCAACGAATGTCGCGCGCAGGCTGCTGTTGGAATCCGTAGGCGTCTCCTGCAGTCTGTATCACGGGCTTAACCAACGCCTGCCGAATTGGACGGCGCCCCGGCATGTGGTTACCTTTCACGATCTGTTTGTCTTAACCGGCGAGTACTCCACGCGGGAGTTTCGCGAACGCTTTGCGCAACAGGCACGAGAGGCTGCCGAGCGCGCGGACCTGATTATCTGTGTGTCGGCGCACACGGCGTCGCAGGTGGAGGCGCTGCTGGGTGTAGAGCGCGCACGCCTGCGCGTGGTATGGCATGGCATGGAGCCGCCGGCGGGTGCACCTGTTCCGGAGGAACGCCGTGAGAATCTGGTGCTGCACGTGGGAGCGCTGCAGAAGCGCAAGAACATTGTTGGGCTGATTCACGCCTTCGAACATTTGGATTCCTCCTGGAGGCTGCTGCTGGCTGGGTCCACCGGGTATGGCTGGGAGGAGATAGCGGCGCGGCTGGCGGCGAGTCCCGCACGCGAGCGGATTGAGATTGCGGGCTACGTGGATGATGCGGGCCTGCAAGCTGCCTATCGCCGGGCGCGCATCCTGGCATTCCCATCCTTTGATGAGGGCTTCGGCATCCCGGTGCTAGAGGCGATGGGACATGGCTTGCCGGTGCTGACGTCGAACGGGTCGGCGCTGGCGGAAGTAGCGGGAGATGCAGCGGTGTTGGTGGATCCGAAGGACGCCGGATCCATCGCGGAAGGCATGCGGCGGCTGGCCGCGGATGCGGAGCTGCGGCGGCAGTTGTCGGAGCGGGGGCTCGCACGGGCGCTACCGTTCACATGGAACGCGGCCGCGGCGCGAACTTGGGATGTCTATCGGGAACTGTTGGCGTAGGGACGAGGAACTTAGCGATCTTCGTCGGTAGAGATCTTGAGGGCCTTCAAGAACTTGTGATCCTGCGAGGTCCACTTCAGGCGAGTGGCGGCGTCGTAATCGAGGGTGCTGGTGGAAGCAGAAGGCTCATCCGAATCGCTACCCTCTTCGCGCTTATTGAAGCCGATGGTGGCTTCCAGAACGAGAAACACGTCATAACCGGCGCGTTTGATCTCGCCAATGGCTTCGGCGATACGATCGGAGTCTGATAGCGATTCGTTAATCGCGTTGCCCAGCTCCTGCATTAGCTCTTTCAGTCGTTCGTCCAAGCTTGTGCCCCTTTCGAGGACGTTCTCAGAATAGCATCTTTCACGGTTGGCGACGGCGCATTCCTTACCGGATCATCCTTATTCTCCCTTACCTTATCGACCGCCTGCGACGTCCCGTGAATGGCTCCAGCCCTTGGTACGATAGAGGCTTGGCAGGCAAGGTCGGCAAGTTTTTTCAGCACGTACTTCCCGGGGTCATCCGTCCCATCATGGTCCTTTGGAACGAGATGATCGGCTTCGTCTTCATTGTGCTCGGGCTGGTGCCGTTGCCGTCGGCCTACCGTGCCTGGCGGGAGTTGGAGGCCGGCACCGACGGCCCTTTCCGGCTGCTTCTGACCGTGTCGTTCTCCGTGGTGATGCTCTACTTCGGCATCACTTCGTTTCTAAGGGCTCGTAAGATCCAGCGATCCTGAGTGGTCTCTCACTTATGTCGACGCATGAGATTCCCGGCGAGTTTCCCTACACGCGGGGGATCTACCGGGACATGTACCGCAGCCGTCTGTGGAGTATGCGGCAGTATGCCGGCTTCGGCACCGCCGAGGAGAGTAACCAACGCTATCGCTACCTGCTGAGCCAGGGCATCACCGGGCTTTCGGTTGCCTTCGACCTGCCGACGCAGATGGGGATGGATTCCGATCATCCGCTGGCGGCCGGCGAGGTGGGACGTGTCGGAGTGGCGATCTGCACGCTGGCCGACATGGAGCGCCTGTTCGACGGCATTGACCTGGGCAAGGTGAGCACGTCGATGACGATCAACTCGACGGCGGCGATCCTGCTGGCGCTGTATGTGCTGGTGGCGCGGCGGCAGGGCGTCGAGGCGAGGCGGTTGAACGGCACCATCCAGAACGACATCCTCAAGGAGTACGTCGCACGCGGTACCTATATTTATCCGCCGCGTCCGGCGATGCGGCTGATCACCGATATCTTCGCCTGGGCCGGGGAGACGGTGCCGGAGTGGAATACCATCTCCATCTCCGGCTATCACATCCGCGAGGCGGGCTCCACGTGCGTGCAGGAGGTGGCGTTCACGCTGGCCAACGCGATCGCCTATGTCGAGGCGGCACTGGGGGCTGGGTTGCGGGTGGACGACTTCGCGCCGCGGTTGTCGTTCTTCTTCAATGTTCATAACGACTTCTTTGAAGAGGTGGCAAAGTTCCGCGCGGCGCGGCGGCTGTGGGCGAAGATCATGCATGATCGCTTCGGGGCGCGGAATCCGAAGTCGCTGCTGTTGCGGTTTCACGCGCAGACGGCCGGGTCGACGTTGACGGCGCAACAACCGGATGTGAACCTGGTGCGGGTGTCGCTGCAGGCAATGGCGGCGGTGCTAGGCGGAGCGCAGTCGCTGCATACGAATTCTCGTGATGAGGCTTTGTCGTTGCCGGCGGAGGAGTCGGCACGGTTGGCGCTGCGGACGCAGCAGGTAATTGCCTATGAGACGGGTGTGACCAGGACGGCGGACCCGCTGGGCGGCAGCGAGTACGTGGAATCGCTGACGGATCGCATCGAGAAGGAAGCGCGGGAGTATATCGAACGCATTGATGCGATGGGCGGCACGCTGCGAGTGATCGAAAGCGGGTACATGCAGGGGGAAGTGCAGAACGCCGCGTACGAGGCGCAGCGCAAGATGGAACGAGGCGAGTCGGTGGTGGCGGGGGTGAACCGCTTCCAGGCGGAGCGGGAACAAGCGATTCCCATGTTCCGGTTGTCGCCGGAGGTGGAGCAGCAGCAGGTGGCGAGGCTTAGAGAAGTGCGCGCGGCGCGGAATGCTCGGCTGGTGGGGGATCGGCTGAAGGCGTTAGGGGAGGCGGCGCGTGGGACGGAGAACCTGATGCCGCATATCGTGCACTGCTGTGAGGCGTATGCGACGGTGGGGGAGATTTCCGATGCGCTGCGGGCGGTGTTCGGGGAGTATCAGGAGGGGAGATAGCTGTGCTCCGATTGGGGCTACTGCAACCTCGTCAACATCTCCTCTCGATACCGAGACGTAGCTTGGTGCGCGTCGCAGTAGGCCTGGAACTCCTTGGTTAGGCGGCTCCGTATTGCCTTTGCGCGTGTGAGCTTGCCGTTGGCTGCAAGAAGCCGTAGGAACCAGCCCTCACAGAGGAGATATGAGCATACCGAAGGCTGAGCAATGCCGAGCGAAGCGACTCGATCGTCTCGCTGGCCGTCCTATCGCGCGTTCTCTCTATCATCAAAAGAGTTAGATCGGACAACCACCCGCGAAAGGGATCCACCGCTGTGCTCCAGTTCGGCTTGGGATAAAGGTAGTGGGCCGACCTGGGGGTCGGCCGCGGACGAGGCCGTCCGCCCTCCATCGGAGGGGCGGTGATATTGTAGAGAGCTATGTTTCGCCTGTTCGGTGTTTTCGTTCTGCTGGGCCTTTCGTTGCAGGGCCAGGATGTGACGTTGCATGTGAAGAAGCCGATGGCTCCGCCGGCTTGGGCCTTCCTGGAGCAGCAGGTTTTGCAGCACAGTTCGAAGGCCGTGGAGTTGTTCGCCAGCAAGTATGTGGATGAGCGCGGGTACCTGGCGCACACGCCGCGGTGGGGTACGTTGGATGGCCCGGATGATGCCATCGAGACCTACTGGAACTGGACTCTGCTGCATGCTTTGGGCGGATCGGACTCGGTGCTGGATCTATACAAGAAGGCGCAGGAGGGCCACTGGCGGCAGTACAACGAGCTGCGCACCACGACGACGGAACTGGCCAAGAACGGGGCGTATCACAAGGAGTTCATCACGCAATCGGACTGGTTTCATACCGGCGAGGGGATGCGCGCGTTCCTGATGATGGGCTTTTCGGATCCGAACAACACCCTTTATCGGGAACGGATGACGCGGTTCGCGAAGATGTACATGGGCGAGGATCCGGATGCGCCGAATTATGATCCGGAGAAGAAGCTGATCAAGAGCATCTGGACTGGCAGTACGGGGCCGATGCTGCGGAAGGCGACGACGTACGATTGGGTCGGCGATCCGAATCCCGGCAAGTTTCACCTGCTGCATAATCCCGCGGGAACCAGCAAGCTGTTGGATCTGGTGCAGCACTACGACAAGATGCTGGCGCACTGCGCGGAGTATCTGGATAGCGTGGGCGATAACAACCTGAACCTGGCGTCGACGATTCTGGGGCTGAACTCGTTTGCGTTGACGGGCGATGAGAAGTATCGAACATGGGCGGTGGAGTATGTTCGGGCGTGGCAGAAGCGGGCCGAAGAATGCGGCGGAATGATTCCCAGCAATGTCGGGCTGAATGGCAAGCCGGGCGGGGAGTACAACGGGCAGTGGTGGAAGGGAACGTACGGCTGGAACTTCACGATCTTCGATGGCGAACTGGAGCAGATCGCGCATCGGAATTACTTCGTGCAGGGGTCCTGGCCAGGGTTTGGCAATGCGCTGCTGTTGAGCGGCGATCAGAGTTTCGTGGGTACGCTGCGGAAGCAGATGGATTTGGTTTATGCACAGAAGAAGGTGGAGAACGGGCGCACGCTGTTGCCGGTGATGTATGGCGATCCGAAGGGGTACAAGCATAACGGGCCGCCGAGCTGGTATCACTACACGCCGGAGACGTTTTCCGACCGGCTGACCGAGATTTATTTGTGGTCGATGGATCGGAAGGATCTGGAGCGGGTGCCGGTGGCGACGAAGTATGAGGAACGCGGCGGGCGCGGCGGGTATGGTGGCTCGGATCGCGGGTCGATGTGGCTGGGGTATCTGGAAGGGAAGCTGCCGGAGTTTCCGGAGAAGGCGCTGCAGTCGGATCTGGCGTCCATCCGGCGGCGGGTGGAGATGATCCGGACGGATCAGACGACGGCCGATACGCGGCTGGCGGATTACCTGCTGGACTTCAATCCGGCGGCGACGAATGCGTTGGTGAATCTGACGATGGGTGGGTATTTCGCGCGCGGACGGATTTGGGTGCTGCACAGCCGGTTCCGCTACTTTGATCCGGAGAAGCGGCGGGCGGGGTTGCCGAAGGATGTCGGGGCGCTGGTGGAGAAGCTGGGCGCGAAGAGCGCGACGGTGACGCTGGTGAATACGAATCCGATTGAGGCGCGGACGATGGTGGTGCAGGCCGGCGGTTATGGCGAGCATCGCTTCGACACGGCGACGATTGATGGGGTGACGACGAAGATTGATGGGCCGGTGTTTACGGTGCGGCTGGAGCCGGGTGCCGGGTCGCGGATTGAGTTCGCGATGACGCGCTATGCGAATAAGCCGACCTTCGCGTTTCCGTGGGATCGCGGCTGGTACGGAAAGAAGTGATTTAGAAGAACAGCAGGATGGTGGCCAGGAAGGCCAGCACGATGACGGCGGTTTCGAACAAGGCTTGCGGGATCTTCATCAGCAGGCGCCGACCGATGAGGGCACCGGCGAGGCTGGCGGGGAGCAGCGCGAGGTCGAACATCAGGGATGTGCGGCTGATCAGGCCGTGATGGATGTACACCGGCAGCTTGGTGGCATTGACGATGAAGAAGAACCAGGCTCCGGTGGCGACGAACTCCTCACGGCCCAGGCGCTTGCTGAGCAGGTAGATGTTCATGATGGGCCCAGCGGCGTTGGCGATCATAGTGGCAAAGCCGGTGAACGAGCCGTACATGCCGGAATAGAGCGCGCCGTCGGTGGGCAGCGGGTTGACGGACCGCTTGCGCAGCAGGAACAGGAACAGCATGGAGAGGATGATGGCGCCGACGATGGGGCGCAGCACCTTGTCGTCGTATTTTAGGACGAAGGCGCCGACCGCCATGCCTACAGCTACCGAAGGCAGCAGGGTGAAGAGGCGTCCGGCAGCGGCATGCTTGCGGTAGTAGAAGACGGCGAGCAGGTCGGCACTAAGGAGGATGGGGAGAAGCCAGCCGGCGGAGAGGCGGGCGTCGCCGACTGTGACGACGAACAAGGGGATCGCGAGGATGCCGAGGCCGGGCATACCGGTTTTGGCCATGCCGATATTGAAGGCGCAGAGGGCGCCGAGCAGGTATTTCCAGAGCGGTAGATCAGGCACGGTTAACGGGGGAAAAGGTCGCGGACGGGGAGGTCCAGCCGGGGAGGATGGAGGGGAGTTCCAGGGTGTCATGCTCGGCGAGGCGGCGTTCACCTTCGCCAAGGATGTGGAGGGTGCGGGTTTTAGGGTAGATCCAGACGACGGCGCGGGCACCGGCTTCGAGATAGGCGAGGGATTTGGCTTCGCTGTCGACGCCTGCCTCCGAAGGGGACGCCACTTCGAAGGCGACGAGCGGGGCGCCGGGGGCGTAGTCACTATCCGGCACTGCAATTTGTTCGGGCTTCAACACCGCTACATCCGGTTGCAGCCAAGAGGACGCATCGAGCAGAAAGCCGGCAACTAATACCGTTCCGATCTCACAATGGTGACCGAGGTAGGACAGCAGCGATGCAACGATCTTCATCGCCGTTCTCGTCTGGCCCAGTTTTGCGAGTGGCAATTCGATCAACTCCCCATGGAGGATCTCGCGATGCATGCCGTCGTCGGGCATGCGCTCCAGGTCGGCGAGGGTGTAGGGGGCGGTCGCGACGCTCACAGCTTCCATCCTATAACGAAGCTAGTCGGGGAAGAGGCCGCGGACGGGGAGGGTCCAGTCGGGAGGATCGAGGGGAGTTCCAGGGTGTCCTTGTCGTTGAGGCGGCGTTCGCCTTCCCCGAGGGTGTGGACGGTGCGGGTTTTGGGGTAGATCCAGACGACGACGCGGGCACCGGCTTCGAGATAGGCGAGGGATTTGGCTTCGCTGCCGAAGGCGGATTCGGAGGGGGATACGATTTCGAAGGCGACTAGTGGGGCGCCGAGGGCGTAGTCGCTATCCGGGACTGCAGATTGTTCGGGCTTCACCTTCACCATCGTGGACTGGAGCGCATGCCCGACGAAGGGATGCATCGCGCAGCTCTCCTCGTATAACGTGTCGGACGGTGGTTTCGGCCAGATCCGGCAGCAGGGACTGGCGGGACCTGGGGTCCCGCGCGGGTCTGGGGACCCGCCCCCCAACGGAAGTGGGCTGGTTGCAACGGGACGGGGTTGTGCGTAGTCTAATTGATAGCACCACGTATTTGTGGGGTTATATATGCGTCCCCTGGTTCCACCGTACATAGAATCGCTTTCTCCCTACATCCCCGGGCGGGATGCCGCCGAGGTTTGCCGCGAATATGGGCTCGCCCGGGCGTTCAAGCTGGCGTCGAATGAGAACCCGTTGGGGCCTTCGCCGAAGGCTGTCGAGGCGATGCGGCAGGCTTTGGCGGACGTGCATGTTTACCCGAATACGGCGCTGGGTTTGCGAGAGTATCTGGCGGCGCATTTCGGGCTGCGGATCGAGAACGTGATCACGGGGTCGGGGTCGGAAGGCATTATGTCGAACATCATCCGCACGTTCCTGTGCGATGACGATGAGGTGCTGGCGCCGGAGCCGACATTTGCGGGGTTTCGGGTATTGGCGCAGTCGCGGGGGGTAGCGTATCGGAGTGTGCCGCATCGCAACTGGCATCTTGATTTGCAGGCGCTGGCGGGTGCGGTGACGCCGCGGACGAAGATCATCTACCTGGCGAATCCCAATAACCCAACCGGGACGATCTTCACGCGCGAGGAATTCGAGGATTTCTACCGGCATGTGCCGCCGCATGTGTTGATCCTGTTGGATGAGGCCTATTTCGAGTACGCCCAGGACGATCCGGCGTATCCGGATTCGCTGCACTACCGCTACGACAACGTGATCACGCTGCGCACGTTTTCGAAGGCGTATGGGCTGGCCGGGGTACGGGTGGGGTACGGCTTCGCGCACGGGGATCTGATCCGGAATCTGTTGAAGGTGAAGCTGCCGTTTGAGCCATCGACGTTGGGGCAGGCGGCGGGGATTGCGGCGTTGCAGGATGGGGAGTTTCTGACACGGTCGTTGGCGCATAACCGGGCGGCGGTGGAGTTTTTGACGAAGGCGCTGCGGGGGATGGGGTTGGCGGTGGTGCCGTCGAAGGCGAATTTCGTGATGGTGGTGCTGGATTCGGCCTCGCAGGCGGCGGCGTTGAACGAGGGCCTGCTGCGCAAAGGGATGATTGTGCGGCACCTCACCGGATTCGGGTTGCCGCAGGCGCTGCGGATCACCGCGGGGACTAACGAAGCGAACGCTTTGTGTGTCGAAGCTATAGCTGAACTGACAGGAGCAACCAGCCATGCCGCCAGTCGCTGAAGTATCGAATGCGAGCACGACGCAGGACTTCCTGCCGCTGCTGGGCACGGACCATGTGGAGTTTTACGTAGGCAATGCCAAGCAGGCAGTGCACTACTACCGGACGGCGTTCGGGATGAAGCTGGTGGCGTACCAGGGGCCGGAGACAGGGGTGCGCGAGCATGCCTCGTACGTGCTGCAGCAGGGCAAGATCCGCTTTGTGCTGACCACGGCACTGCGGCCCGGGCATGCGATCGCGGATCACGTGCACCGGCATGGGGACGGGATCAAGTCGGTGGCGTTGTGGGTGGAAGATGCGCGGGCGGCGTATGCGGAGGTGCGGCAACGGGGGGCGCGCGTGGTGCAGGAGTTGCTGGAGACCGGCGATGAGCATGGCGCCGTGGTGCTGTTTTCGATCCAAGCCTACGGAGACACGGTGCACACGTTCGTGGAGCGGGAGAAGTATCGGGGCGTGTTTCTGCCGGGCTATGTCGCAACAGGGCCAGATACGCTGGCGCAGCCGGCGGGGTTGCAGCATATCGACCACATGGTGGGGAACGTCGGCTGGCACGAGATGGACCAGTGGGTAGACTTTTACCATCGCGTGCTGGGCTTCGAACTGTACCAGAGCTTCGATGACAACGACATCAGCACGGAGTATTCGGCGCTGATGTCGAAGGTGATGGCGAATGGGAACGGACGGGTGAAGTTCCCGATCAATGAGCCGGCGGAGGGGCGGCGGCGTTCGCAGATTGAGGAGTATCTGGATTATTACCAGGGTCCGGGTGTGCAGCATATCGCGATGGCGACGGACGACATCATCGACACGGTGATCCGGCTGCGGGCGCAGGGGGTGGAGTTTCTGACGGTGCCCACTACGTACTACGAAGAGTTGCAGCAGCGGGTGGGACGGATTGACGAGCCGTTGGAGCAACTGGCGTCGCTGGGCATCCTGGTGGATCGGGATGAGGAAGGCTACCTACTGCAGATCTTCACGAAGCCGGTGGAAGACAGGCCCACGGTGTTCTACGAGATCATCGAGCGCAAGGGCAGCCGGGGATTTGGAAAGGGCAACTTCAAGGCGCTGTTCGAGGCGATTGAGCGCGAGCAGGAGCGCCGGGGAAACCTGTGAAGCTGTGTACGTTCGAAGTGCGGACGGCGCTGGGGGCGGTGTCGCGTACGGGCGTTGTGAACGGCGGCGACATTATAGACATCAATACGGCGACGGCATGGCGGCTGGCCGAAGAGGGCGAGCCTCGGCCGCAGATTGTAGCGGATGTGTTGGCGCCCGGGAACATGCTGGAGTTCGTGCAGGGGTGGACGACGTCGCTGGCGCACGCTGCAAAGACGCTGGCGATGGAGTTGCCGGCGACGGGGCTGCGCGGCGCGCGGCTTCGCTATCGGGCGGACGAGGTGTGGTTATCGGCACCTTTGCCGAACCCGGCGTCGCTGCGCGATTTCTATGCGTTTGAGCAGCACGTGAAGACGGGGTTTGCCAAGCGCGGCGAGCTGGTGCCGCAGGAGTGGTACGAGATGCCGGTGTGGTATCGAGGATCGCACCAGAACATCTACGGACCGGATGCGACTGTGCCGTGGCCGCGGTTCACCGAGAAGTTCGACTATGAGCTGGAGCTGGCGTTGGTAATCGGCGTGGCCGGCAGCGATGTGACGGAGGCGGAGGCGCTGCGGCATGTGGCGGGCATCACGGTGATGAATGATTTCAGCGCGCGCGATGTGCAGCGGCGGGAGATGAAGGTGCGGCTGGGACCGGCAAAAGGCAAGGACTTCGCGACGGCGCTGGGGCCGGTGCTGGTGACACTGGATGAGATTCCGGATCTGTATAACCTGCAGATGACGGCACGGGTGAACGGCGAGGTCTGGTCGGAAGGGTCAACGCGCGATCTGTATTGGAAGTTCGAGCAGATGATCGCCTTCTGCACGGAGGGCTCGCGGATGGAACCGGGGGATGTGATTGGGTCAGGGACGGTGGGAACAGGCTGCGGGTTGGAGTTGGACCGATGGGTGCGGCCTGGCGACGTGATGGAACTTGAGATTGAGAAGGTAGGCGTTCTTCGGAACGTGGTGGGCACGCGTTAGTCGGTGGCGAAGCGGCGGAGGCCGATGATCTCGACGAAGGAAACCAGGATGTTCACCAGGCCGAGGCCGCTGACGCCGCCGCGGAAATAGGGGTTCATCCAGATCTGCTGGAGGGTATGGCTGTAGGTGGCGAAGAAGTTGAGTTCCCAGAGGTCGAGCCAGGGGAAGACCAGCAGGAAGACGCCGAGTTCGAAACAGAAGATGGCGAATAGGACGGCGCGTACCTTGTGATACCAGCGGTATTGCGGTTCGGCGGGCGGTGGTTGGTGGGCGTGTTCCGCGCCGGCGGGGTAGTGCTGGACAAAGGGAGTGGGATCGGGGCTTAGTGACACGCGGTGCGCTCCATGGGGGGAAAAAGCGGAAGCTGTCGCACCGGTGCGTAGCTCATGCGGTGATGGGGAGTCGGGCCAAGCCTTGCCAGAGCATCGAAATGCTCCGGGGTCGGATACCCTTTATGACGTGCGAGGCCGTAGCCCGGGTACACCACGTCGAAGTGGCACATGCAGGCATCGCGGTCGACCTTGGCGAGGATGGAGGCGGCGGCGATGGAGGGGCTGAGGGCATCGCCATGAATGATGCCCTGCTGGGGGATCTCGAGGTCGATTTGAAGGGCGTCGATGAGGAGGTAATCGGGACAGGGTTGGAGGGCCTCGATCGCGCGGCGAATGGCCACACGGGAGGCTTGGTAGATGTTGATGCGGTCGATTTCGTCGGCCTCGGCGGTGGCCACGGCCCAGCACAGCGCGCGTTCGCGGATTTTGAGACTGAGCTCTTCGCGGCGTTCAGCGGAAAGCCGTTTGCTGTCGCGAAGGCCGCGGATGGCGCGGTCCGGATGCAACACGACCGCGGCAGCGTAGACGGGACCGAACAGCGAGCCGCGTCCAGCCTCGTCAGCGCCGGCGATGCATTGGAATCCGAGTTTGCGCGCAGTTCTCTCGTAGGTGCTGCGGATCTTGTCGGTCCTGGCCGCCGTCGCACCCACGTGAGTTGTGTGCCTTTCGTTAGCTGGCGCGTTCCTTGAGGCGGGCGGCCTTGCCGCGGAGGGCGCGCAGGTAGTAGAGCTTGCTGCGGCGGACGCGGCCGGTGCGCACGACGTCGATGGAATCGACGACCGGGGCATTGATCGGGAAAATGCGTTCCACGCCATGGCCGAAGCTCATCTTGCGGACCGTGATGGTCTCACCCAAGCCGCTGTTGTTGCGGGCGATGAGGGTGCCTTCAAAAGCCTGGAGGCGCTCTTTTTCGCCTTCGCGAATCTTAACCTGGACGCGCAACGTGTCGCCGATGCGGATGGCGGGCAAATTCGTGCGCTTGTATTTGGCGGTGATCTTCGTCAGTAACGGGTGATTCATGGTCTTACCTCTTCACGGGACGCAAATATTTCAGTTTAGCGCGAAACGTTACTTCGCGCTTGGCTCCCCGGGCAGCAGATCGGGGCGCATACGCGCGGTTTTTTCTAAAGCCGCGGCATGGCGCCACTTGCGAATCTGCTCGTGGTGGCCGTTCAACAAAACTTCAGGCACCTTGACGCCGCGGAATTCCGCCGGACGGGTCCAGTGCGGGCAGTCCAGAATACCGGCCGAAAACGACTCCTGCACGGTGGACGCCTCATTTCCCAACACACCCGGCAGGAGCCGGGCGACAGAATCGACAACAACGGCGGCGGCGAGTTCGCCACCGCTTAAGACATAATCGCCGATGGACAGTTCGGCGTCGCACAGCAGCGTGGCGACGCGCTCATCGACTCCTTCGTAGCGCCCACAGATGAGCACCACTTCCGACAACTGGCTTAAGCACCGCGCCTGGGCCTGCTCGAAAAGCCTGCCCGAAGCCGACATCAGCACCACGGCCTGCTTCTCGCGATCCCGCTCCGGCAGGATGGACTCGACGGCCAGGAACAACGGTTCCGGCTTCATCACCATTCCTTCGCCGCCGCCGAATGGGCGGTCATCGACGGTCTTATGCCGGTCGAAGGTCCAATCCCGCAGGTTGTGGATCCTCACCGTCAGCAGGCCGGCTTCAATGGCCTTCCCAACGACGCCGTACTGAAACGGCCCAGCGAAGAACTCCGGAAAGATGGTGACGATGTGAAAAATCACTCAACGTTCCTGCTGCGATTCGATCAGGCCTTCGGGCAACTCCGCCAGGATCTGCTTCGCCGTTAGATCGACGGTGTGGCAGATGGCCTTGACGAAGGGAATCAGCACTTGCGGTTTGCCGGGCACATCCACTTCCAGCAGCACCGGGCCGCCGTAGCGGGCGCAATTGGCGACCACACCAATGGGCTGTCCGTTCCTGCTATCTATGACGGTGCAACCCATCAGATCGCCGAAGTAATACTCGCCTTCTTCGGGTTCCGGCAGATGCTGCCGTTCGACACTGAGAACAGCGCCGCGGAGGGCTTCGGCCGCTTCCGGGGAGTCGACGCCGCGCAGCTTGATGAGCAGGCGCTCCTGGTGGTCCCGCACATTCTCGACAGTAACTGGGGTTCCAGGCGGGTCCAGAAACAAGGCAGGAAGGGCGCGGATCTCGGCGGCGGTGAGGCCAGCCGGGTCGGCAACGAGTTCGCCACGAAGCCCACGGGGCCGCACGAGGCGAGCCACGGGGAATCGCTCAGCCAAGGGTTACTCCAGGATCTCCAGGTTGAAGCGGCGATTCAGCTTCATGCCGGAGGCTCCGAGCAGCGTGCGGATGGCACGTGCGGTACGCCCCTGCTTGCCGATCACCTTACCCAGGTCAGTGGCGTGCACTTTGAGCTCGAGAACGGTGGTCTGTTCGCCATTGATCTCGCGCACCACCACTTCGTCGGGCATGTCAACGAGGGCTTTTGCTATTTCTTCTACTAGTTCTCGCATACCCATCTCGGGAGGGCTCCTGCTTTGCGGCCTCGATCGATGATAGCACCGGCACCGGAGCCGGCACCGGGCTCCGAAGGTACTGCCAGTGGCCGGAGTTTAGACGGCGGCGGGAGCGGGTACGGGATTAGCCTTGAGCAGACGGGCCACCGTATCGGACGGCTGGGCACCGTTCTTCATCCAGTGCGAAATGCGATCGTGGTCGAGCTTGATAGTGGCCGGGGTGGTGAGCGGGTTATAGTGGCCAACGACTTCGACGGCACGGCTATCGCGGGCGCGCTCTTTTTCGATCACAACCAGGCGGTAGGTGGGCTTCTTTTTGGCGCCGAAGCGAGCCATACGAATCATCAACATGCGATTTTCTTCTTACTCCTAATGTGTATCCAATTCAGTGTAGCGAATTTTGATGGTCCTCAGCGAAGACCGAAATCGCTGAGGCTGGGCATCTTAAATTTACCGAACTTCTTGCCGGCGGCCCCGAACATATTGCTGGTCATGCTTTTCATCATCTTGCGGGCCATGGTGTACTGCTTGAGCAGGTTGTTAACGTCCTGGACGCTGGTTCCGCTGCCCATGGCGATGCGCCGGCGGCGGCTGCCCGAGATGATCATGTGATTGGCGCGTTCGGCGGCGGTCATGGAGTCGATGATGGCGACAATGCGCGTGAATTCCTTCTCATCGACTTTCTGGTTCTTCAATTCCTTGGCGAGGGGGCCCACCTGCGGCATCATGGCCAGCAGATCCGTGATGGAGCCGAGTTTGCGGACTTGCTTGAGCTGGTCGCGGAAGTCTTCGAGCGTGAACTCGTCATCGAGCAGCTTGCGCTGCATCTTTTCCGCATCTTTCTGATCGATGGTCTGCTCGACCTTTTCGATCAGGCTGAGTACGTCGCCCATGCCGAGGATGCGGGAGACGGCACGGTCGGGATGGAAGTACTCGAAGGCGTCGGGCTTTTCGCCCAGGCCGATAAACTTGAGCGGCTGTCCGGTGACGGTGCGGATGGAGAGGGCGGCGCCGCCGCGGGCATCGCCGTCCATCTTGGTGAGGATGACGCCGGTAATCCCGAGGCGTTTGTGGAACTCGTCGGCCGACTTGACGGCGTCCTGGCCTGTCATGGCGTCGGCCACGAAGAGGATTTCGACGGGGTTCAGGAGTTCCTTGAGCTGCTGGAGCTCAGTCATGAGCTCTTCGTCGATGTGGAGGCGGCCGGCGGTGTCGACCAGAAGCACGTCGCGATTGCTGGTGACGGCTTCGCGGCGGGCCGAGCGGGCGAGTTCGACGGGCTTGGAGGCTTCCTCTTCGGTTCCGGTGTAAAGCGGTACCTGGAGGCCCTTGGCCAAGACTTCGAGTTGCTTGCGGGCGGCGGGGCGGTAGATATCAACCGAGACGGCCATGGGGCGATTGCCGCCCTTGGCGAGGAGGCGCGCGAGTTTGGCGGTGCTGGTGGTTTTGCCGGAGCCCTGGAGGCCGACAATCATGACGACGGAGGGGGGCTCATTGGCTAAACGCAGCTTAGACTGGTGGGTGCCGAGGATGCGCAGCAGCTCATCGCGGACGATTTTAACGACCTGTTGGGCGGGGGACAAGCTGGCGAGCACGTCCTGGCCCATGGCCTTTTCCTTGACGCCGGCCATGAGGTCTTTGACGACCTTGAAGTGCACGTCGGCTTCGAGCAGGGCGACGCGGATCTCCTTGAGAGCCGCTTCCATGTTCTCGGCCGTCAGCTTACCTTCGCCGCGCAGGTTCTTAAAGACGCGCTGCAGCTTATCGGATAGATTCTCAAACATGATGCGTGGGATACCGCAGAGTGGGCAGCGTTACCAGTATAGCGCGGCGGGTGGGGGTTAGAATGAGGGGTATGGGCGCCTTCCCAAAACCCCGGATGTCGGTTGAGGAATACCTGGAGTTGGACCGCCACTCCGAGGTGCCGTTGGAGTATCACGATGGAGAGGTGTTTCCGATCGGCTGGGACGGACTCTGGCACGGGAATATCATCCTCAACGTCTCCGGAGCGCTAGTAACCCGCTTGGAGGGCAAGCCTTGCCGGCCGACGACCACAGCTCGCGTCTGCCCGCGTGAGCGCAAGTACGTCTACCCCGATCTGATGGTCTACTGCGGCAAAGCGCAGTTTCTGCCGGATGGAGAGAGCGTGGGAAACCCGACCATCATTTTCGAGATCCTTTCACGCTCCACGAGAAACTACGACTATGGCGAAAAGTTCATTCTGTATCGCAAGCTGCGCACGCTGCGCGAGTATGTTTTGATCGCCCAGGACCAACCACTGATTGAGACCTATCGTTTTAGCGAAGACGGAAGCTGGCGGCTCACGAGCGACTCGGGATTGACCGCGGAAGTCGCCCTACACTCTATCGGCGTGTCCTTGCCGTTTTCCGAGATCTACAAAGACGTGGAGTTCCCGCTGTCTGAAGAAGTACCCTCATGACATTTCGAGCAGTATTTGTTTTGGCGGTGGCCGGCGTTGCGATGTTCGGCGCCGACTGGAAGGAAGGCGGATTTCCTCAATGGCCGGAGAACAAGGTCCTCAAACTGTTGACGGACTCGCCGTGGTCGAAGCCGCGCACGGTGCCTCTGCAATGGCACAAGCAGGAAGACCGCCCGTTCACTTACAAGGATGTGCCGGGGGCGGATCACAGCCAGAACCGGCCGGGCGGTGGGACGATCGGGGGGTCGCCGGTGGGGGGCATTGGGAAGGCGAAGCCGAAGCTGCCGGACCAGGCGGACCTGATTGTGCGATGGGCGAGCGCGCTGCCGGTGCGGCAGGCGGTGGCGTTGTACAAGCAGCGGGATGAGAACCTGGACGCGGGGAAGCTGCCGGAGTTGGTGGGCCCCGCGGCGACGGACTACGTGGTAGAAATCTTCGGCACGCCGGCAATGCTGGCGCACCGGGGCGTGGAGAGCGTGGAGGCGGTGGTGCGCAACGGCACGGTTTTGAAGAGCAAGTCGGGGCGGACCTGGAAGCCGAGCCGCGTGAAGGTGACGACCAACGGCGATACCTTGGGGATTCTGATTTATTTCCCGCGCACGCCGGCGATCACGGCGACGGACAAGGAACTGGAATTTAGCGCCGACCTGCAGATTTTGCGGGTAGAGGAGCGGTTCAAGTTGGGCGCGATGCAATACGGGGGCGCGCTGGAGCTGTAGGGTTACCAGTACAGCTTCAAAGCCACCTGCATGCGGCGCGGATCCAGCAGGATGTCCTGATTGCCCGTGAGGCGTCCGAAGTTCGGATTGGTGAGCCCGTTCGGACCCGTGCCGAAGCGAACGCGGTTGAAGATGTTGAAAGCCTCCCAGCGGAAGTTGAGGCGGAAGCGCTCGGTGATGCCGAAGGTTTTGGCGAAGGAGAAGTTCTCCTGGTAGCTGGGCATGAGGCGCAGTTTGGGGTTGAAGCGGGTCATGTTGCCGAGGCGTTGATCGGATTGCGGGCCGAAGAAACTGGCGGGCTGGAAGAAGCGATCGGTTTGGGGGTCGAACTGATCGCCGGCCTGTTGCCCGCGCCAGCCTTCGTAGGTGGTGACGGTGGGGCGGTTGCCGCCGTTGAAGATGGGAAAGGCGGCTGCGGCGCCGAGGGAAACGGGCAAGCCACTGGAATAGAGGTGAACGGCGCCAATGCGCCAGTCACCGAACAGGAAGTTCGCCACGCGGCTATTGCCCATGGTGAACGGGCGGCTCTTGCCGAAGGGAAGTTCCCAGACGTAGCTAAGTTTGAAGTTGTGAGTGACGTCGAACTGGCCGATGGATTTTTCGAGGGCGCGATTGTAGTGGTCCATGGAGGACGTGCCCGGCCAGTAGGAATCGGAATCGGTGAGCAGCTTCGAAAGCACGTAGGAGGTCTGGAACGTGAGGCCGTTGGAGGTGCGTTTGTCGAAGCGGAGGATCATGGCGTGGTAGGTGGAGTGGCCGGAGTGGTCGCCTCCGCCGGTGGCAGTGTCAATGTTCTGGAACTGCGGGAACGGGCGAAGCGCCTGCGCGGCCGTGTTGTTGAAACTGGCGAAGGGCTTGCGGATTCCGGCGGCGACGACGAGCGGATCATTGATGTTGCGGTTGAGCAGGTCTCGACCATAGCGTTCGTAGACGCTGAAGGGCAATTGGTTATAGGCAAGATTCTGGGACTGCAGGTTAGACCCGGCCATTCCGTTGTAAGCCAGTTCGAGTAGCGTGTTCTGGGGCAATTGGCGCTGGATGGAGAAGGTCCAGGTATCGTTTACCGGGGGAGTGGTGGCTTCCCTGCCCTGCCACCACGGAACGTTATTGCCGTTGCCGAATGACGGGTCGATGAAGGGAGGAATGGGATAGCTGGGGAAGCCGTCGCGGAAGCGATAAGCGGGTTCGATGCCGGAGCTGAAGTTGACGGCATCGAAGATCTGCACGTGGCCAAGGAAGTGGGTGGAGCCGGTGACGGTAGTGATGGCGCCGTAGGCGCGGGCGTAGGCGGAGCGGACGACGGTTTTGTCATTGAGGCTGAGGGCGAAGCCGACGCGCGGGCCCCAGGCATTGAAGTAACTGTCGGCAAGGGTGCGGCTGCCTTCGCAGCCATCGCAATCTCCGGCGAAGACAAGGGCGCCGGGAAGGCCGTCGGCGCGGGGGTTGGGGCGGGTTGGGCTGAAGTCACTCCAGCGGTCTTTGGATTCGACGGGCGGCAGTGTGGTTTCCCAGCGCAGCCCATAGTTGATGGTAAGGCGGCGGGAGACGCGGAAATCGTCCTGGGCGTAGCCGGCGAAGTAAGGCCACTGCTGGCTGATGAAGCGGACGGTGTGAATCTGGCCGTTATTGGCGTGGCCGAGCAGGAAGCTGGCAAAGCTGTTGCCGCCGGCTGTGGCGAAGTTGAGGTCGCCGGGGCGTCCGGTGCCGGTGAAGCTGAAGTTGCTGAAGCCGGCGTCCCACTGCTGGCCGAAGCCATTGTAGTGGTTACGCTGGTACATGCCGCCGAACTTGAAGGTGTGTTTGCCTTTGATCCAGGTGAGGTCGTCGTGGAAGGAG
>JAEUQF010000045.1 GCA_016789745.1 Bryobacterales bacterium | reverse complement strand
TGGAGTGGGCCCCAAAAGTGAGACAAGCAGTTAAGACTCAAATCTCATTGAATGGAGATAGTAGTCATGAGCGTGTCACGAAGGAAGTTCAGCAAGAACTTTAAGGAAGCTGCCGTCCGGCGGCTGGAGACAGGCGGGTCGATCGCCGAGGTCGCCAGGGCTTGTGAAGTAGACCCCAACGTCCTGCATCGCTGGAAACGCGAGTTGCGGGATCTCGGGCCAGAAGCCTTCACCAGCAACGGCAAGAAGCGGGCATCCGAAGACGGCCACCTCGCCGAACTGGAGCGGAAGGTCGGACGTCAGGCCATGGAGATCGATTTTTTAAGAAGATGCTTGCAGAGTGTCGAGGAGCAGCGGAGGCTGCAAGCATTGACTACCCGCGGCTCGTCTACCCCTTCCTCGAAGAAGAAGTGATGCTCGCCACCTTGATCCCCCTACAACGGATGTGCGCGCTCAGTGGCGTCAGCCGAGCGGGCTTCTACCGGTGGGTGAATGCGCCGGATTGGCATGACCGCCACATGGATCTGCGCGATGAGATCCAGCGGATCGCGCTCGAATACCCCTACTATGGCTGGCGGCGCGTGCAGTCGGAACTCGACCACCGCGGTTGGACCGCAAACCATAAGCTGGTTCGGCGCATCATGCGGGAAGACAACCTGCTGTGCCTGCGGCGCCGGAAGTTTGTGATTACCACCACCGACTCCCGGCACTCGCATCCGGTTTACCCCAACTTGGCCAAGGGCATGGAACTGACCGGCATTAATCAACTCTGGGTTGCGGACATCACGTACATCCGGCTGGAGACGGAGTTCGTCTACCTGGCCGTGGTGCTGGATGCGTACTCACGGCGGGTCGTGGGCTGGTCGCTGGGGCCAACGCTGGAAGCCAGCCTTGCCGTGGAGGCGCTCCAGATGGCGATCGACAAACGCAAGCCGCCACCAGGGCTGGTGCATCATTCCGATCGCGGCGTGCAGTACGCGTCGGGGGATTACACCGGTTTGTTGAAGGATCACAAGATCACAATCAGCATGAGCCGCAAGGGCAACCCCTACGACAACGCCAAATGTGAGTCGTTCATGAAGACGCTCAAATATGAGGAGGTGTACCGGCAGGAATACCGGGACCTTGCAGAAGCGCGGGGGTGCATGCAGCGCTTCATCGAGAAGGTGTACAACGCCAAGCGGTTGCATTCGGCGCTCGGTTACGAGTCACCGGTGCGTTTCGAACAACAGATGGCGGCTGCCAGCAAAGCAGCATCGTGAACAAGAAAGCGTGGGCCCACGCAATGCGTTTTGAAAGGCATGGCGGAATCTATCGCTCCGATGTGTGCCATGTCATTGCCACTGGGTACGGGGCCGCCTCCCGATGGTCGGCTCCGGTCCCCAGCGAAAGACGCGACGGGAGGTTCGCGCCCTGCCCATCGTTTGCGATGAGTTCCGGCCGGCTATTCCTTGACGGGATGGTCGCCACCAGAGCCCGCCTCCGCTTCACCGGCAAGCCCAGCATAAAATGCTTGCCCAGCGAAGAGGAACCATTTACCATCGAACGGTAACCAGTGTCTTAACTGCTTGTCTCACTTTCGGGTCTCACCCCGGGCAGTGACAGAGACGCCATGCGTTGACGCGGTCTAGCGCTGCTTAGGCTTCGCCAACTTAGCCTGCCGCTCGGCAGCCACCGCCTCGTGATACCGCCCGAGCCACCCGCTCCATTTGGTTGCGGTCTGTACCGGGCCTTGCGCTGGTGCAGCAGCGGAAGCAATGAACTTCTTGTTCCGAAGCAGCTTCTCTGCATCCCCATGGTCGGCAATCTCTAACACGCCCCGTCCGTTCTCGAAGCACCTTCGCAAGCGAACGAAGGAGTTCGGTTTCAGTTGCCCCTGACGTCGGGCATCAGCGATCTCGGGCGTGTACTGGATGACGTGGATCTTTGCATCTACGCCCTCCACGAACATACTCGGCCGACCGGTCTGCTCATCTTCTCCATGCAGGAGCACTCGGCCGTGGAGTTGCTTCAGCTTGCGCATGTCAGACACTTGCATCGGCAATCGAGGATCCGAGATCAGTGCTCCGTGTTTTGCCAGCATCTTCTGCCGGTCGATGATTTGCTGCATGGTGCGGAGCACGTTCTGAAAGTCGCGGCGGATGAGCCAGGTACCGCCGTCAAGTTCCGCCGCGAGTCCCATACTCCGAAGCGCCTGCAAACGGGCAAGCACGCTTGCACTCTTTTGCCCATGCTGCTGGGACACGAAGTGGCTGGCATTTGCGTTCGTGTGTTCCGTGGAACTGGACCGTGCGATGATCCTGTCAAGCGACGTCAGCCGCTGCGCTGTACTTTCCCGCTGCTGTGCTGCCGCTGCATCCAGACTAGTCCGGTAACCCAGTTGAAAAGTACAGGCTCGCTCCGCGTGATTCCGAATGCCGGATTTGACGTAGTCACGGGAAAGTTCCAGCGGGCCCCCATCATCGCGGATCCCTCGAAGCGCAACGTGCACGTGCGGGTGATCGGTGTTGAAGTGTGCGACCGCTATCCAGTCGAGCTGGGTTCCAAGGTCGCGCTGCATATTGGCCATAACATCCCGGGTCAGCCGGTCCAAATCGACGCGCTCTCCAGACTCCGGCGAGATGATTAACTTCCAAAGGCGAGGATCGCCCGCACTCTGCCACCGGGCTAGAACATCTCCGGGTGGAACTGCGTCGCCCGACGGCGCAAACCCGGCGCTACGTTGATCCCCCGACACACTCTCGCGGGCGATGTACCGGCCGTGGGCACGCCACTGCCCTGAGACTTTGTTGGAGGTGTACATCACCCGTACCGCGCACCGCTGAAGGTGTCCGCCTCCTGCCTTGGCAACACCCGCACTTCCGGTTGACACCATCCGTCTGGAGGACCCCGCATAGCGCAGGACTGCAGACAGCGCTTTCGACCAGGCTGCAGCCTCGCCCTGGCGCGACCTTGGACTTGTTGGCCGGAGCCGAAACTCGTCCCTGTCGTCACTCGTCTTCGACACGCTTCATTAACTCCTGGATTGCGGACTGAGAGTCGCCATTCATACCCATGCCAACGCCCTTGAGAAACCGCTCGTACCTGGCCTTCCCGCGTGCCACCGCCTGGTCGTATACGTCTCGGGGCAGCTCTGGCAGGTGAGTCAGCATAGTCTTCACCAGGGCGTCCAGGAATGCAAACTCAGCATGTTGGCGGATGCGCACGCCCCGCAGTTCGCGGGCAACCCGATCGAGGCTGGAGGCGATGCGCTTCTCGGCCGACTCGACGTCGGCGTCACGACCGGCCAGTTCTCTTTCTATCGCCGCACGCATAAAGGCACTTGCACTCTGATACCCGCCTTTCGTGGCGGCCTCTTCGATGCGCTTTGCCAGCACTTTGTTGACACGTAGTCCGCGGCTGACGACCTCGGCCCGTTGAGCCTTCATAACCAGAACGTTGCTGGAATCGGTGAGCATGACAGGCGTTGCACGTCGTTGCACAATCGGGCCGGGTCCGGGCCCGCCCCAAATCACTGCCCATTGACGACTTACGACCGATACTCCGCCCAACCGCGCAACATTTCTTTTATGTTCCACTACGCCCATCTGCGTGGTCGGTACCGGTGTTTGTTAGTGTTTGTTGGGCAGCAAATGCGAACTTTGCGTGATTTACTGAAACATTCTGAAACCGTCACCTGCTTTGGAACCGAGTTGAAACAAACCGCCAACTTCGACGGCAACTTCTGAAAGGGCTGTGTCACCAGTACCTCTGCTGGTGCCCTACCGTGTGAAGGCCGTGAGCAACGATAACCAGCTTGATTTCGAACGTCTCCGCGGCCGACTCCGGGAAAAACCGAGGACCAAAGTCGGGCAGGTGCGCCAGGCTTGGCCGTACATCAAGGAGCTATTCGCAGCTGGACACAGCTTAAAGGATGTTTGCACTTGGTTGAATGAGGTCGGAATCCAGATCGGGTATGCCCGCCTCTCTCACTACGTTGGCCAACTGCGACGTGCGGAGGAGCCGGCAATTCCAGTTGCTTCGGCAGTTGAAACAACCGCGCGGCCTTCGATCCCGAGCGGCGAACAGCCGACCGTCGCACCCGCACTACGCCAAGACGGCGATGCGCCTGGGCCCCTCGCGAATCTGCTGGACCGAGAAACAAAGCGACCTGGGTTCCACTTCAACGCGGACCCGGATACGAAGAAATTGATCTGAAAGTAAATGGAGGTTGTGATGCCCCAGAGCGCGCAGGTTTCCTCAAACGGCACTGCCGGTACGATCCATCTCACTCTGCAGGGAAAGGGCGGGGTTGGCAAGAGCTTGATTGCGGCGATACTGGCGCAATACTTGCGGCAAACGGGACTTGACGTGCGCTGCATCGATACGGACCCGGTGAACCGGACGTTCGCCCAGTATCGTGCGCTGCGGGCTGACCGTCTTTGCCTGCGGGATGAATACAATCGGATCGATCAGCGCAGCTTTGATGCGCTTATGGAACGGTTCCTCTTGGAGCGCGAGGCGACATTCGTCGTCGACAACGGTGCCTCGACATTCCTGCCGCTCTGGCACTATCTATTGGAAAACAACGCCCTGGACTACCTCCGGCAGAACAGCCGCCGCGTGGTTGTCCACACCGTGGTCACGGGGGGACAGGCGCTGATGGATACCCTCAACGGATTCCACGAGCTTGCCCAAACGACGCAGGAACGCAACATCGTTGTTTGGATCAACGAGTACTTCGGCCGAGTTGAAGCGGAGGGAAAGAAATTTGCCGACATGGCAGCGTACCGCGAGAGCACAGAAAAGGTGTGTGGCGCCGTGATCTTTCAGAAACGGAACCAGGACACGTTCGGACGGGACCTGGAAGAGATGATCGCCGCAAAGCTCACCTTCGAGGAAGCGATTGGCTCCTCTCAACTGCCAGTCATGGCGAAGCAGCGCCTGAAAGTTGTCCAGCGCGATCTGTTCGAGCAACTCGGATCGATAGGGTTCTGAAATGGAAGGAGCACGCAAAGTCCCGGAGGAAGTGCGCCAGATCCTGTCGGAGATCTGCGCTGAGTACCGGGTACGGATCGATCCCGATGACCCCGCTGTTGTAGTCGTCATGCTCAACCGGCGGGTTCTCGAACTGATGCTTGACCGGGCCATCGAGAGAATCGAAGTGGCGACAGCCGAGCTCGGCCTTCAGATCGACGCCGCGCAGGTCCGCATGGGTACCGTGCTCGCTCAGGAGTTACGAGCCGCGCGGGCGGAATCCAGCGGACATCCGTGGATGAACTTCGCACCAATGCCCGCTGCCACCCCTATCGCCTTTCCGAAGCTCACCTTGATCGTTGCGATGGTTGCGGTGTTTGGCGGGGGGGTGGTTGCAGGCGTTCTGATACGCTAAGTGTCGGAGTCCGAGATGCGGAGCTTGATGTTCTGGTTTACGATCCTCACCCCGCCGCAGCGATTGTTCTTCGTGCTCGGCGGTATTATCCTGCTTTTTGCAGCGTCGCGCTGATTCCAACTGGGTCCGTCGTGGGCAAAGGTGATGAGCACGTGAGCGCTACAACTCAGCTTCCGAGTGGCGCGTGAGAACTAAGCCGCTGGCGCGGCGGACGCAGTCGCGTGCGTGCTTGAGGCATAGCCGCGGTAGCGTCAGTCACAGAAAGGAGATTTCTGTGACCCCACTTCGTGAACGGATGATGGAAGAACTCCGTCGTCGTAACTTTAACCCCGATACCGCACGCGGCTACGTGCATGCCGTCGCTCAGTTCGCCGCATACTTCAACAAGTCCCCAGAGTTCTTGGGAGTCGAGGAGATTGGCCAGTTTCAACTGCACTTGCTCGATGAAAAGAAACTGGCTCTCGGCACCATTGCATTGCGCATGGGCGCCTTGCGGTTCCTCTACAAGCGAGTGCTGAAGCGGCGTGACTTGGACTTCGAGAATCTGCCGCTGCTCAAGACCCCGAAGAAACTCCCCGTTGTGCTGAGCCCTGAAGAGGTGACTCGACTGATTGAAGCCGCACCCAACCTGCTCTACCGCACAATCTTGATGCTGCTCTACGCAACCGGGTTGCGGCGGACCGAGGCGTCAAGGCTGAAAGTATGAGACATCGACAGCTCCCTTATGCTGATCCATGTTCGGCAAGGCAAGGGCGGTCGCGATCGGGAACTTCCATTGACCCAGAAGCTGCTGGATGCTCTTCGCCATTACTGGCGTTCGTGCAAAGTCAAGCCCCGCGTGTACCTGTTCCCCAGCCACTGGGAGAGCACCGATGAAGAGAAGCCAATCTCTGATAAGACGGTGTGGAACGCGTGCCACGAGGCGGCGCTCCGGGCAGGCATCACCAAGCGGTTGGGACCGCATACCCTTCGGCACTGCTTCGCCACGCACATGCTCGAAGCGGGCGCCGACCTGCGCACCATCCAACTGCTTCTCGGGCATCAGAGGCTGAAAGAGACGGCAATCTACCTCCACCTGTCGCGACGACACTTACAAGCGGCAGTGAATCCCCTCGACCAGATTACGGTGTCCGACTTTCCCCGGTCGAAGCAGTCCTCGAAGAAAGCTCACTCGTGAAGCAGCCACCCTGGGAGGTGGCTGATGTTATCCGCAAGTCGGGCCGGCAGTTTATGCAGCGGTTTGAGAAGTGCCTTACCTGGCCCCACGTAAAGGTACTCAACGCGATTGAACGATGCCGGACCGCGGCACTGGGTGGACACCGCGACCAGTGCGATCACTGCGGCCATCAGACCATCTCCTACAACTCCTGCCGAAATCGTCACTGCCCGAAGTGTCAGACCAGCGCGCGAAACAAGTGGTTGTCCGCCCGCCAGCAAGAGTTGCTGCCGGTGGATTACTATCATTTGGTCTTCAGCGTCCCACATGCGCTGGTCCCGCTCATCTGGCAGAACAAGAAGGTCCTTTTCAAACTACTCTTTGATGCCAGTGCAAGGACGCTGCTGGAGGTTGCTGCCGACCCTAAACACCTGGGCGCGGAGATCGGGTTCCTCAGCGTATTTGCGCTTGCCCCCTGGGGTGAGACAAACAGTTAAGACACAGTTTGCCATTCGATGATAATCCGTGGTGCCCGCAAGTGCCAGGACTTTATGCTGACAGTGCCGGTGAAGCGGAGGCGGGCAATGGTGGCGACCAACCCGTCAAGGAATAGCCGGTCAGAACTCATCGACAACGATGGGAAAGGCGTGTCCCTCCCGTCGCGTCTTATCGCTCGGCCCGGACCCGACCAACGGGAGGCGGTGTTCCGACCCGAGCGGAACATAGCACCATCGGACCGATAGATTCTGTCATGCCTGAGAAAACGCATTCTGAGGGCCCTCGACATTTCCCATCACTGGAGATAAACGTTCAAACTCGGCCGGAGGGCGGTAGCCCAGCGCCGAGTGCAATCGCCTTTGGTTATAGACCCTGTCCAGGAACCGCCCAATCTCCTGCCGGGCGTGCTCCAGGTCGCGGTATTCGTTGCGATGCACCTCTTCGTATTTCAGGGTCTTCATGAACGACTCGCAGGCGGCGTTGTCCCAAGGATTGGCCTTTCGCGACATGCTGGGCTCGATCTTGTGTTCCTTCAGCAGGTCGATGTAGTCGTTGCTCACGTACTGGGAGCCTCGATCGGAATGGTGTACCAGGCCGGCTACCACCTTTCGTCTCGACAGAGCCATCCGCAGAGCTGCCAGCGTCAGGTCGTCTTCGATGGTCCGGTCCAGTGCCCAGCCGATCACACGGCGTGAGTAGGCGTCCAGGATCACGGCCAGGTATATGAACTCCTTCTCCAGCCGGATATAGGTGATGTCGGCAATCCAGAGCTGGTTGATAGCAGTCAGTACCATGTCCTGCGTGAGGTTCGGATAGATGCGCCGCTGGTGGTTCGAATCGGTGGTCACCACGAACTTCCGCTTCCGGACGCAGAGCAGGTTATCCTCGCGCATCAGCCGGTAGACGCGTTTGGGATTCACCTGCCAACCCTGGCGCCGAAGCTCGGCCGTAATGCGAGGTCTGCCGTAGGCCGGCCATTGCAACGCGATTCGCTGGATGGCGTCGCGCAGATCCATTTCGGTTTTGTCGTCCTGTTCGCCGCCACTGGCGCCGGTTTTGGTGAAGCGGTAGAAGCCGGGCCGGCTGACCCGGCCCAGTTCCACCATCCGTTCAATGGTAAGTCCCCGCTTGGCGCTCACTTCTTCTTGGACCTTCCGGTAGACCGCGGATCTCCAGTCAATGCCTGCAGCATCCGCTGCTCCTCGATGCGCTGCAAGCACCCCTTCAAAAAATCGATCTCCAGGGCCTGTTGACCGACCTTGCGCTCCAAGTCCGCAATGCGGCCCTCTGACCACCTCGCCTTGCCGTTACCGGGAAAAACGTTGCCCGGCCCTTGGCGGAACTCCCGCCTCCAGCGGTGCAGCACGTTGGGGTTGACCTCCAACGCCCGCGCTACCTCGCCTATCGATACGCCCTGTTCCAGCCGCCGGATCGCGGCCATCTTGAACTCTTTGCTGAACTGCCTACGTGCCAGTCCCATGACTCAATTCTCCATTCGCTGAGATTTGAGTCTTAACCGTTTGTCTCACTTTTGGGGGCAAGTCCAATTGCACACGTGGGGTCAGACTCTACAGCCCCATCCCCACGTTCATTGCGTTGTGCCCGGGGGCGGGTTGTCCGTGGATCATAGGCAATGGATCCGCGCGCCGAATCACTTCTTCTTGCCGGTCAAGGTGTTGAGTCGCGTGTTTCGAGGCAAGTTCACCGCAGGGCTGAAACGCGCCTGCCGGCAAGACAAGCTGGCCTTCTTCGGAGCGTGCCGGTCATTGGCGGAACCGAAGGCCTTCAACCGGTTCTTGCGAACCCTGTTTCGCCAGGACTGGGTCGTGTATGCCAAGAAGCCCTTCGGCGGGCCGGAGCACGTGCTGCACTATCTGGCCCGCTATACCCACCGCGTGGCGATCTCGAATCACCGCTTGGTCGACGTCACCGAGTCCAAGGTGTCTTTTCGCTGGAAGGACTACGCCCACCACAGCAAGCACCGCATCATGACTTTGAGCCATGACGAGTTCTTGAGGCGCTTCCTCCAGCACATCCTGCCACGAGGGTTCCCCCGGATCCGCTACTTCGGGCTGCTTGCCAATAGACGCCGCGGAGCGCTCCTTCCACTGTGTCGCTCTCTCTTGTCTTTGGGTCAGGAACCGACTCCGGCCAAGACAGTGTCAGCTCCCGCTCTTGGGGTCTGCCCTCTCTGCCAGGGACCAATGCGAACGGTCGAACGGTTGAGCGCCGGCCAACTTTACCGGGAGCGGCAGTCCCTGGTAGAGCGCCTTGACACTTCCTGACCCCGTGTCACCCTCGACCATTGGGTGTCGCCTCCGCGATGCCCTACGACCGGTGTGTCCTTTTCATCATTCGGCCTCATTCGACTCGAATACAAGAACGCCTCATCGGCCCCCAACCAGCCGGCTTACCTTAAAGTTCACAGCGGGCCAAGGCCAAATCCCATCTGGCTCTCTGCGCACCATCCTAAATTCGACATTCAAACCCCATAGCTAGCGGCACCCGGGGCGCCGCGCCAGCCGCTTCCTTCTTACGACTCAATCCGAACTGGCCCGGCCTCAGCTTCGTCCCGTCCGTCGTGCGTGGGTCTGCCGGGCCACTTCCGATAGAGATCTGGCGTCATCCGCTCAGTATCACACGCTAGAAGGCGACCTTGCGGTACTAGGCCTGGCGAGGAACTGATCGGCGCCTACTGGAGCTTGCAGCTCTTCAACGCGGCGGGTGCGGTCTCGGAGGTGGCGATAGAAGCGATTCGCTGCTGGACTTGCGAGCTCTGCTGTGAGGTGCGAGAATTCGGCTAGCGGAAGATCACAGTTCGACATTCGACGACACGAGCCTTTTTTTCAGCATAACGTGAGAGCCCTTGACTAACACGCGGATTTCAAGCCCGGCCGCCACCGGCGGGACAGGTACGCACTTTGAGCAGCACGTAGTCGCATACTGGCTGGCGCAGTTGCTCGTAAGAGGCATCCCTCCAGTTCTGGTCAGTTCGAAGGTATGCGAAGTTCACCTCCAAACAGAACGCCTTGGCTGGCACACCGACCGGCGCGTGTCAACGATTTTGAGACACCCGGCATGGGAGTTTAGTTGTCTTTCTGGCTCGTCCTTTGACGTTGCCGGCTTGTTGATCCAGACAGCCGACGGCACCGGTAACGGGACCGGTGGCCGACGAACGAAACGCTCCGGGTGCGACTGATAAGCGGCCGCCAGGACCGCTTGGCGCTGCGCGAGGACGGCTTCGGTCTGACCCGAGTGCACCATGGCCGGCGTCAGCAATGCGATCCCCGAGTGGCGATGCTCCTCGTTGTACCAGCGAAAGAATTCCTGGCCAAACGCGCGGGCATCATTGATACAGCCGAAGCGATCCGGGAAGTCAGGGCGATATTTGAGGGTACGGAATTGGCTTTCCGAGTACGGATTGTCATCGGAGCCGTAGGGGCGGCTGTGGGTCTTGGTGACGCCCAAGTCGGCCAGCAGGAACGCCACCTGCTTGGAGATCATCGGCCGCCCCCGGTCGCTGTGAATATTGAGTTGGCCAGCTGGGATGTCGTGCTTCCGGACGGTCTCTTCGAGAAGACGCCTGGCCAACTCGCCGCTCTCCCGCGGCGCCACCATCCAGCCGGTAACGTAGCGGCTGAAGATGTCGAGAACCACATAGAGGTAGAAGTAAGTCCACTTGACCGGACCGCGTAGCTTCGTGATGTCCCAACTCCACACAACTGGTTCGGTGCAGTGGCCAACAGCTCCGGCTTTTGATAGGGCGGATGGATGCGTTGTTCCCGGCGGTCGCAGGATTCGCCCGCCTGCTCGAGGATGCAGTACATCGTGCGGACGGAACACAGAAACGGACCTTCATCCAACAAGGTGGCCTGCACAGCGGCCGGTGCGCAATCCTGGAACCGTCCCTCATGCAAAACGTCGAGCACCTCCGCGCGTTCGGCGTCGGACAGCGCCGGTGCCGGCGAAGGCCGCGGGGCGGCCGGTGGTTCTGGTTGAACCGGCATCATGCAAGGGCCCAACACGGGACGCTGCCGGTAGAAACCGGCGCGCGCTACACCGAGACTGTTGCAAGCGGACTGGATGCCGACCGTCGGAGCCAGGACGAGGACGCTGTCCATTAGGGCTTCTCCGCGGGGTCCGCCGACAGCGGCCACCCCAGCGGTGCGCCCACTGTTTTTTGAACATCGATGATAATCTCGGCTCGGCGTAGTGACTCGGCGAGGTGCTGGTTTTCGCGGCGCAGCTTCTCCATTTCCTCCGCTTGGGGATCGCGTTTGAACTTGGGGCCGCGCGTCTTGGGAGCGAGGGCCTGGAGGAGGTTGGCTTGCCGTTCCTTTCGCCAGCTCGTCAGATGGGAAGAGAACAGCCCTTCGCGCCGGAGCAGTGCGCCAACTCCGCCAGGAGTGCCTTTGGCGGCATCGGCGGCCTTGAGGATGCGCAGCTTGTAATCGGCGGGGAAGGTTCGCCGCTTGGCATCGGCTACGACTTCGGGGTCGGGGCGAGACGGCACGGGCGGGGCCGCAGCCGGGTGGGCGACGGTTTTGGTGGGCACTGCACTGCGGTCGGCGCCCACCGAAACCGTGGGGGCCGGAGCAACACCATTCTTTTGAGAACTCACGCTGATTTCCATTCTCGCCCTGCACAGTAATTAAGGCCGGCGGAGTGTCTCAGCTATGTTGGCACGGAGGGCGGTCCTCGTGTGCGATCGCGGAGCAAACCGGAATCCCGCACGAGTCGCCTCAAGCGATCATCTTTCGGAACGGCGAAGTCGTTGCCAACACCGCCCCCGGGGCTGTTGGCGACAGAACCTCACTTCGATGGTCGCCTGAACCGAAATTGCGAGGTTCGCGGTCGCGGGACCGGCGTGGGAAATCGATCTTTAGCACCTTGACGAGTACGGTGTGACAAAAGTCACACCCTCGCACTGGAAAGCTGTGAGACACTCCAGTGGACGGAATTCTACCAAGATCGTAGCAGCGAGCCAGCTGCTGAGGAGTGCTGATTCCATGAAGAAGCTTTGGATTGCTTTTGCGTCTATCCTCGTACTGTCCTTTTCGGTACTCGGATGGATCGGCACTCGTATCTATCAGGAAATGCCGCCTATCCCAGATCGGGTTGTAACCACAACAGGTCAGGTAATCATCGTCTCCGGCCAGACCGGAGCCGGACAAAATGTGTGGCAATCCATGGGCGGAATGCAAACGGGGTCCATCTGGGGCCACGGCAGTTATGTTGCGCCGGACTGGACCGCCGACTGGCTGCACCGTGAACTGCTATTCGTGCTGAATGAGTGGTCGCGCGCGGAATTCAACAAAACATACGACGCGCTACCGGCGGAAAATCAGGCGCAACTACGAGGGCGACTGGAACAGTTGTACCGGTCGAATACTTATAATCCCGCCACGAATACCATCGTCATCGATCCCGTCCGGGCGCTTGCATTTGAAGATAACCTTGCACACTATTCGGATGTCTTCATGAAAGGCAATGTAAATTATGCCATACCGCCGGGCACCATTTCGACACCGGACCGTATGCGCGCCATGGCAGCGTTCTTCTGGTGGTCGGCGTGGTCCGCTGCCACCAACCGTCCTGGAGACACCGTCACGTACACACAGAACTGGCCCCATGAACCGCTGATTGGAAACAAGCCAACCGGGGAAACGGTCATGTGGACAGGCGTTTCCATCATCATGCTGCTGGGCGGCCTGTCGGCGATGATCTGGTGGTATGCCAGCCAGCAGAAGACTGAGGAGCCTCACCTGGTACCGGTCGCCGATCCGCTGGGAAACTGGCGCGCCAGCCTGTCTCAGCGCGCCACACTTAAGTATTTTCAGGTGGTAGGAATTCTCATCCTCGTTCAGATGTTGATGGGCGTTATCACCGCACATTATGGGGTGGAAGGAGACGGCTTTTTTGGCTATAAGCTGGCGGAAGTTCTGCCTTATACCGTCACGCGAACCTGGCATGTGCAGGCCGGAATATTCTGGATTGCCACTGCATGGCTCGCAGCCGGGCTCTTCATTGCGCCGCTGGTCTCCAATTATGAACCGAAGTTCCAGCGGCTCGGCGTAAATGTTCTGTTCGGCGCGCTGCTTGTCATCGTCGCCGGTTCCCTCACCGGCCAGTGGCTATCCGTCATGAATCGCCTCACCGACGACCATTCTTTCCTCTGGGGCCACCAGGGATATGAGTACGTCGATCTCGGCCGCGTCTGGCAGGCGCTCCTTTTTGTGGGCCTTCTCATCTGGCTCGGCTTGGTGATCCGATCCATCCGTCCTGCCCTTAAAGGGAATTCCGAATCGAAGCCGCTGCTGTATGTGTTCCTCATGGCAGCCGCCTCCATCGGGCTGTTCTACGGGGCGGGCCTGATGTGGGGCCAACACACTCACCTGTCCATCGTCGAGTACTGGCGCTGGTGGGTGATCCACCTCTGGGTGGAGGGGTTCTTTGAGGTCTTCGCCACCGCGGTGATCGCGTTCTTCTTCATGCGATTAGGTCTGATCAAGCCAGCGTTCGCAGCCAAGTCGGCTCTGCTGTCCTCTGCAATCTATCTCGCGGGAGGAATCATTGGCACGTGCCATCACCTCTACTTCTCGGGAACACCCACCGTCGCCCTGGCCTGGGGCTCGGTGTTCAGCGCCCTCGAAGTGGTGCCGCTCACTCTGGTTGGATTCGCCGCGTGGGAGGACATCCGCCGCGGCAGGCTGGCGCCATGGGCCATCCGTTATCGCTGGCCGATCCGGTTTTTCGTTGCCGTCGCATTCTGGAATATGGTTGGCGCGGGACTCTTCGGATTCATGATCAATCCACCCATCGCGCTTTACTTCATGCAGGGTCTGAACACCACCCCTCTGCATGGCCATGCAGCGCTATTCGGGGTTTACGGCATGCTCGGCATGGGTCTGATTCTGGTGTGCCTGCGCGCGCTGGCTCCGAACGTGAACTGGCGCGAAAACTGGCTGACGTGTTCGTTCTGGTCCATGAATGTCGGACTGTTCTTCATGTGCGTACTCAGCCTGCTCCCGGTGGGTCTGCTGCAGACCTGGGCGTCGGTGGATCATGGCTACTGGTATGCACGCTCGACAGAGTTCCTCGGTACCCCGCTACTGCAGCAACTGCGTTGGCTGCGGGCTCCGGGGGACATGCTGTTCGCGCTCGGCGAACTGATATTTGTGATGTTCATCTTCACAATCCGTCTCACGCCCGCGGAGAAGACGGTATCGGGTGGCGTCCCGGATCTGAATGATTTCGGAACGCCGGTGGTCCAGCCTCAAGCGGCAGGCGACTGACGCGGCGGGCTAAGCATGAGCCGGAGCTCTCTTTGTTTCGAAGCTCCGGCTCAAACGTAAGCTACTAATACTACTGTGTTGCAAATGAGAGACTTAGAGGCGGGATGGGCGTGCTGCGACTAAGGTGAGAGGATGGCTGTCTGGGATGGACAGTCAATCCGGTTCGGAATTGGACGCCCAACTGGGTAGTCGTTTTCGACGGGGGCGCAGACTCCTGAAGGAAACTGGACAGTTTTCCGCTGGTGTACGGATTTCTCGGCCGTCATTCGATGTTCCGCCAGCAAAGTTCCGTTATCTAAAAGTGGCGTTCTCCGGGTGGATCGTCGGCTTAACCGGAAACTGGCCTGTAAGCCATAGATTGATCGGTTGATCCCCGCCGGAGTTGGCGCCCATCGACCAGCTCCCCCACGCTATCGCTCGCGCCCGTGCGTGACCATTGACAGCGCCTTATTCACTGTTCTCTCCACATACTGATCCTGGCGCTTTTCATTTCCCTTGTGCCTTAGGTCACGAGTTCGGATCGCCTCACCGACCTGCCTCTCAGAGCTCCCGTGCGCTAGGGCGTAGATCGCGTACGCCAAGTCGCTTCGGGTGTGATCCCCCGCATAGACCGGATTAGCTCTGAATGAATCGATCGTCTTCAGCGGACCGGGATTAGGATGGGCACTTCGATGGACCTGTTCCCGCTTCGACAGCAGATCCTGAACCTTCCTCTCTATCTCACCCACAAACGCCTGGCCTGCGGCATACCGTTGCCCCAGATCTTCGACAACACGAGCGAAGGGGAATCGGCCATCCTCCAATTCGTGCTTCGGTTTCCGATTGGTGAAACCGCCCAGCCGGCCAAAGTGCCGCCAGTCGGCAGCACCTGGATCCCCACCGAAGCGCACCGCCAGTTCGCGCGCTGCTGCCGTGCTCACTTGGCGGGGGAGCACCGCCGGGTGCTTCAGCCATGCCTGGAAGTTGCCGCGCGACGTCTCGACAAGCACCGCCGGCTGAAAACCTTCGCGCTTCATTCTCTCGATCGCCTCCCGCTTGAGGTCGTCAACCAAACTTAGGTCGTGCTCGCCCTTCGGACGTACATAGATGTTGTACCCATGCATGTTCTGAAAGCGGAGCCAAGAAATCGACCGCAACAAGGTCTCCTGATCCCACACGCGAGGAATCATCACGGACCCTCCCGCGCCGTCTGTTTTCAACAGCCCAACCTCAAATGCCGCTACCCCCATTGCCGTCACCTGCCGTCTCACCGCTACATCCGTTGCGTCCATTGCAACTCCTCCAGGCCGGCCATGTGTGTAGGCCTACTCGGTTAGCGTCTGTTGCACTGCAGCGTGACGCCGTTCGAGACGGTCCGAAACAGTTCAGACCGCCCCGTTCTCAACCCTCTTGCAGCGGGTGAAACTTCTGGAGGAGATTTGCGAAACATTCTGAAATTTCTAGTCACGTGTGAGGTCGGCCAAGGCTAGCAGGGTGAGGTGGCGATGTATTTCCAGTTGTTCTTCTGCCCCCGCCGAGCCGTTCTCCGCGCGCGAGGCTCAGCCCACATTACCCGGCCTGTGATGATCACGCTTCTAGTCGTCGCTGTCGCCTGGGCTCAATCCGCGCAGGAAACCCTGCAACAAGCTGACCGTTACGCCGATCAGGGCGATTGGTTCCACGCCGGGCCTCTGTACGCGACAGCCGAAGAGCAGTTTCGGGCTACAGGTGACCGCCGTAATGAACTGTACGCCAAGTTGGGCAGGTTGCATCGCCAGGCCGAGAGCGGCGCTTATCGCACCGTCCGCGACGAAATTAATGGGCTTCTTTCGGACTCCGCAGTCATGTCCGATCACGCGCTGCACATCAGGGCGCTCTCCATTCTCGGGACGATCAACCTGAACTTGGACACCGAAGCCGCCGAGCGCAATTGGAATGAGGTCATCCGACTTGCGACTGAGAACAACGATCCGAAGTGGCAGAACCGGGGCCGTGGCCAACTAGCGCTAATTGCCGGTGTTCACGGTGATGTTGGCGGCTCCGGCTTGGCTCTCGTACAAGCCATGCAACGCGCGGTAGCAATCGGCGATACTGCAGGCGCCCTTCACTTTGCGATCTGGTTGGCGAATGGCCTGACGATGAACGGAATGCCGGATCGCGCTTTGGATTTGCTCGACAAGGCAGTCCTGTTCTCGAAGAACGCAAACCGGGAGACGCCCCTGCAGCTTTCTGTTGCCAAGGTTCGCGCACTGGCCACAGCCGTTCAAGCTGGGAGCGGCCAACGGGCGCAGTTCGAGTCTGCGGCGCAGTCCACCCTGGAGGAGGCAAGGCGGAAGCAAACTCCGGGTGCAGAGATTGAGATTCTAAACCTCTGGGCGAAGATGTTGAGCGAGACAGCTTCCCGTTCGCAGGCGGAGCGCCTCGGGGTTGAAGCGCTAGCTGCCGCGCAACGGGCCTCGCTGCCTCGCTCCGAGGCACAGGCGCTGCTTGTCTTATCACAGGTCTATAGGCAGACGGGGCGCCTCGCGGATGCCGATCGGCACATCAGCAAAGCGGTGGCGACTCTGCGGCAAGTGGAGGAACCTTACGATCTGCCTCGTTTCCTCGCGGAGCAAGCCGAGGTAAAGGCAGCCCAGGGGGACCTTTCACAGGCAGACGCACTCTACTCCCAGGCCCTCGACGTCATCGAAGGGCTTCTCGTGAACGCGCCGAGCTCCACAACAAAAAGCGCCATGATCGCGGCGCGTGGTGACATCTACATCGGCCACTTCCGGCTGGCGCTCGAACGGCTCCAGCGCCCAGAGCGGGCTTTCACGATCCTGGAAGCAGCACGGGGGCGGGCGCTCTACGATTCCATTCGTTATTCCAGGACTGCCATTAGCGCCGTAGGCAACACGGCGATCGAACGCGAGATAACCCAGCACCAGCGCGCGCTGCTCAACAATGCACTCTCCCCCAGCGAGGCGAAGCGTGTGCTGGGACTGCTCGATGCCGCTTACGACCGACTTTTGCCCATCGAGTACGCACGTGCTCGTGCAGAAATGACGTTGCTGCGCGGCAAGCCCGCAGAACCAGGTGAGGTGCGAAAAAGACTGCAGCCAGGCGAAGTGCTGGTTATGTATCTACTCGATGCGAAGCAATCGTATGGTCTGCGGCTCACTCGCACCGGGCTGACCGTTCACCAACTGCCCCGGCGACAGGAATTCTCGAATCTCGCCCGTCAGTTCGTAGAAGCTGTGAAGGCGAAGCAAGATCCCGGACAAAGCGCACACTCTCTGTACAGGATCGTCGTTGCACCGTTCGTTGCCTCAGACACCAAGGCACTCACCATCGTCCCTGACGGGCCGCTCCACCTGGTGCCGTTTGCGTCATTGGTGGACGAGACGGGTGCGGCACTGGTTGCCAAGCTGGCGATCACGAGTGCTCCTTCCGCTACGGTTTATCAAACGCTCAAAACGCCGCGGCGTTCCCGCGCGAGCCGGCCGCTTCTTGCGATCTCGTTCAGCCCGAACCAGCGCCCCCAGAATACCGAATCGGGTACTCGCAGCGTCTTCGATGTCCGAGGTCCGACGCTGGCACCTTTGCCCTTCGGCAACGAAGAGGTTGAAGAAGCCGCGCGCGCCCTGGGCAAAGGAAGTATCACGCTGTCCGGTCCAGAGGCCTCGGAGGCGGCGCTGAAGGCGGCGTCCATCCACTCGTTCAAGGTCATCCACGTTGCGGCGCATGGGGTTAGCAATGAGAGGGAGCCGGATCGGGCGGCGATCGTTCTTGCCGCGGGCAATCGTGCGGAAGATGGACTCTGGCAGGCACGGGAGATCCGAGCCACCAGGCTGAATGCGGACGTGGTCGTTCTTTCCGCTTGTGAGACCGGCACCGGCCGGCTCCAGGGACAAGAAGGCGTTATGAACCTGGCCCGGGCCTTTCTGACGGCGGGCGCAAAGAGCGTAGTCGCAAGTTTGTGGTCGGTAGACGACCGTTCGACTGCGACGCTGATGGGGATGTTCTATGAGCACCTGGCAAGAGGGTTGATGGTCCGGGAGGCGCTCCGCCAGGCGCAACTTCAATTCGTGAAAACATACGGTGCGAAAGCGACTCCGTATCACTGGGCTGGCTTCGAGGTAATTGGCGATGGCACACAACGAATCACAAATGGGACCGCCGCAGCTAACTGATGCTCAGCGGGCAGCAATCTTCGACAAGGTTGCGAAGACCGTTGATCGGCAGTTCTTTGATCCGAACTTCAATGGAAAAGAGTGGCCGAAGCGAGCGGCTGAGGAGCGTGGCCGGATTGTGAAATTCGCGGACCCGGAAGCTTTCGAGTCAGCGATGCATGACCTGGTGAGGACCCTTGGGACGAGCCATACCGGCTTCTTCCACCAGTCCGTTCGCCGTGTTCCTGCTCGCCTGGCAATAGCTGCTACGTTTCACAAGATCGATGAGCCGTTGGGGCCTGTCTGGTATGCGCAGGACGTACATGAAGGCGGACCGGCACAGGCTGCGGGGTTGCAGACGTCAGATCGCCTGGTGGCTATTGACGGAAAGCCCGTCACTGTTCCGGAGCAGCTTCAGTTCGCGATGGGGACAGCCGTCGAAGTGGTCGTGATGCGAGAAGAAAGGGAGATCCCACTTCGGATAGACGTGCCACCTCCGAAGTCCCGTAAGCAGCCTCATTCGCAGATGAAATCGGTGATTGTGTCCAAGCTGCAAGGCAATACCGGCTACCTTAAGGTGCCGGTTCTACCCGGAGTGCTGGGCCTTGACGTAGCCAGGGAGATCGACCTGGCCATGGCACAATTGGATGACTCTGATCGGGTCGTGCTTGATCTGCGTGGCCACATTGGCGGGGGCCTGGGCGTCCTCCGTCTGATGAGCCACCTGACGGCGCGCAAGCTGCCCATTGGCTATACCGTGACCCGAAAGCGAGCCGAACGAGGATATCGCAAGGAAGATCTGCCCAAGCTCGGCCGCCTTCCAACCCACCTTCCGAACGCACTTGCCATTGCAAGCATGGCGCTTAAGTTTGGTGTCCGGGATAGCTCGGTTGCACTCGTTTCGGAGGGCCTCGGGGAGCGCCGCTGGCATGGCCGTCTCGCGGTTCTGATCAACGAACACACAATTAGCGCAGGCGAGATGGTGGCGGCGTTTGTTCGTGATTACTCACTGGGCATGCTGGTTGGTGCCAGAACGGCCGGCCGGTTGGTGCCGGCCGCCGGGGCGAAGGTTGGACACGGCTACATCGTTGTCTTGCCACGCGCGCGCTACTTCAGTTGGTCCACCGAGGAAACGGAGGGGCGAGGCGTGGATGCCGACATCAGCGTTGACTGGCAAGCCGGGACAGATTCACAACTAGCTCGTGCCTGTGAAGAGCTGCACCAGGCGAGAAAGGCGTGAGTAGTGCCGCGGTCTGTTTTGCGATGCGGCTCCCAACTTGTGCTGCGACGGAAGGTCTCATTTGATTTCAGACGGGTAGAACGTCCAATCCGCCGGAAGGCGCCGTACCCCCAGCAGATACCTGCCTGGCCCCAGCTTCGAAAAGTCCACACGGGCCTTCAACACCGTCGAGCCATCAATCACCTGAGCTTCGCCCGAAGTTGCTACCAGTGGCTGATCCACTTCTTTCAACAACTGAACATCGTACTGCCCCGGCCTGCTCGCGAACGGTAGCCGGATCGTCAACTCTTCCGGTCCTCGCCCCAGTTGTATCGGCGCTGATGGCTCCTTCCCATTTTCCGATCGAGGGCTTGACCACCCCTCCAAGTTCACAATGCGCGGCTGGTACACCAGTTCGGTAATCTGGGGGCGCTCGGGGGTAGTTGGTTGACGGCGCTGGCTAACGAACCATGCTGCGCCAACCATCGCGATGGCCAAAGCTGCCAGGCCAGCGGCGATTGCTCGACGGTTTGCAGTCTTCGACACCTTCATCTCGGCACGGATGTCGAGAAACTCGCGATAGCAGGGAGAGCAATGCGTGACGTGTTGCCAGTTTGGATCGGTCTCGATGGTATCGTCCAAGTAGCGCGCAGCCAGCCCGCGGAGCACATTACCACCCGGACACCCAACCCGGTCAGGATTGGGATACTCGGTGAGGATGGAATCCTGGAGCTGCCGTTTGAGCCTCTCGTATTGAGCGTCCGACGACTCTTCGCCCGGCATCAGTCCCGATCATTATGGCACTGATGATGTAGTGTTTACAGCACTTTCCATTAGGACACGCGAAGCGTGATCCCGGCGAGCGCCGCTGCCTTCCTGATGCCTCGATAGAACTGCTGGGAGATTGTATTCCGAGATTTGCCGAACTTGGCCTGAAACTCGTGTGCATCGCAATCCCGGAGCATCATGGGTACCATTTCACGCACCTCGCCTAGACCCATACGATCAAGTTGGTCCATGAGCTTATCGATAGTATCCCGGCTTTCCAACTCCTTAAGGATGTCGGCCTGATCCTGAAGGGCGTCCAATGTGGAATCGAACAACTCAACATCCATGCTGCGCCGGTAACGGCGGCCACCCGCCCTTAGATCCTCTGCGTACCATCTCGCACACTTCAACACGCGCAATTCCGGGGCATCGCCTAGATTGTCCCCGTTGCGTCTAGCCAAGGAATGCACAGCGTGATCCGCGATCTCAGACACTCTCCAGACGTCGTTGAGGACGCGCGACGCGACCTTCCGTAATGGGTCGGCTACAGGTACGACGCCCCGTTCGATCCAACCGCGAGGGATCTCATTCCCATTGCTATCAACGGTATTGATGCCTATTGGGACAATTCCACGGTGTTCTTTTTCGTCGAACTCAAACGGGACGGTGATGACTGGCATGGCGTCACCTCGTGGGCGAAACTTCTTGCCCCCTTAGTCACGGCCACGAGGAATTGCGGCCTACGGGGTAGAGGGAAAACCCCCGTACATGCACCGAAATATAACACAGGTTGGGCGAAATTCAACCGTAAGTGGAGCGCTCCTGCATGACGAGCAGAACAGCCGTCTCGACGCGAAACTCAGGCGTGAATTGGGGGATACGGTACTCGCGTTCCTCGCTGACGAATCGACTGAAGATATCGTTCTGAATCCCGACTCTTCCTTATGGGTGAAGCGGATGGGGGCAGGGTTTGTGAAGGTCGGTGGGATGCCGCCGGCTCAGGCTTCGAGCGCCCTGAACACGATCGCCGCATGGAAAGGCACGGTGATGAATCATGAGCGCCCCATGTTGGAAACCGAGCTGCCGTTAGATGGGAGTCGCTTCGAGGGACTCACCTCTCCTGTCGTACGCCGCCCGGTGTTCGCAATTCGGCTGCGGCCGAAGCGGATCTTCACCCTCAGTGAGTATGAGCAGGCAGGCATCCTCACGCACAAAACGGATCCGCTCAATCGCACACGGCAGCGGGAGTCATTCGCGGATAACGTCCGTGGGCTCACCCATGCCGAAGTGATCCGCGCCGCCGTCGCGGGCCGCAAGAACATCCTCACGGTTGGCGCCACAGGCTCGGGCAAAACGACATTTGTCAACGCCGTACTCGACGTCATGGCGCAGGTCGCTCCCCACGACCGCGTCGTCTCAATTGAAGATACGACGGAGTTGCAGTGCGCCGTTGAGAACTACGTCGATCTTCGAGCGGTGGGCAGCATTTCGATGCTGGATTGCCTTCGCGCCTGCATGCGGCTCAAGCCCACTCGCATTGTCGTCGGCGAAGTTCGCGGTGCCGAGGCTCACACGATGCTGAAGGCGTGGAACACCGGGCACCCCGGCGGCGCGGCCACGGTTCATGCCAACGATGCGCTGAGTGGCCTGATTCGTCTGGAGAGTCTTGTCGCTGAGGCGACAGCCGCTCCTCAGCAGACGCTCATTGCCGAAGCCGTGGATTTGGTTGTCTTCGTAGACCAGGAGCCTGACCTGGCTGCCGGGCGTAAGGTTCGGGAGGTCGCGGTCGTTACGGGCTACCGGAACGAACGCTACCAGGTGGAATACGTTTGAACTCGAAAGTTGGAGGTCTGTTCGTGAATATTCAGAGAACAATGCGGCACTGGCTGGCTTCGGCCAGCCATTCCGTTCTTTCGCGTGGGGCGGCTCTGCTCGCTCTCACATACGCATTCGCAATTCAGGCGCACGCGTCTGCAGCCGGAGGGCTGCCATGGGAAGCGCCAATGACCGCAATTGCTACTTCGTTAACCGGCCCTGTAGCGTACGCTATTGGGCTAATCGGCATTGCCATTGCAGGTGGCGCGATGTTGTGGGGTGGTGAGCTCACCGAGTTCGGCCGCCGCGCCTGCATGATTGGGCTTGTGGTATCCGTGCTGGTGTTCGCTGCCCCCATGCTCTCCAGCGCTTTCGGCGTGACAGCGGCGGTGATCTAACAATGAATACCGCCGATCGGCCGCGAGAGACGGTCATTCACCAATCAGCCAACCGTCCGAATCAGTTGCTTGGCGGAGATCGCGAACTGGTCCTGGTCATGGTAATGGTGTGCGGCGGATTGGCCTTCAGCCTTGCATCATGGTGGGGAGTCGGCCTGTCCTGCCTGCTCTGGATTGCGGCAATCGCCGCTCTGCAGCGCATGGGAAAGGCCGATCCACTGATGCGTCACGTCTACCTTCGCCATATTCGTCATGCACCGTTCTACCCCTGCAAGAGTGGGTTGCACGCTAAGAGCATGGAAACCCCGTCCGCCTGGAGGTGAAATGCAAGTCACGCAACATCGAACTCGCGCAAGAGGTTTGGCAGATCTCCTGCTGCCGTTTGCGCTTATCGAAGATGGCATTCTGCTCCAGCAGGACGGCTCCTTGGTCGCCGCCTGGTCCTTTCGTGGTCCGGATATGCATTCGGCCACACACGCCGAGATGAACGCCCTGGCCATAAGGTTCAACTCGATTCTGCGGTTGGGAAGTGGATGGATGGTCCACTCGGACCTGGTCCGGTCGAAGGCTCCTGGCTATCCCGAGGCTGGATCCTTTCCGCACGCGGTCACCCGCGTCATTGATGACGAACGCCGGCAGCAGTTCATGGATGAAGGTGCGCACTTTGAAAGCGAGTACTTCCTCGCTCTCACCTACCTTCCGCCGGTCGAATCCGAAGAGAAGTTCAAGGGCTGGATGTTCGAGGGCCAAAGTGGCGCCGGCTCGGCAGTCGCGAAGCAGGTGCTTGATCGATTTCGATCGCGCGTTGAGATGTTCGAGAACGTCTTTGGCTCTCTTTTCCGCATTGAGCGCTTGGGTCGATACGAGTTGATCGATGACTGCGGGTTCCCGCAGGTTCACGACCGGCTCCTCCGATACCTTCGCCGCTGCCTAACGGGGCAGGATCACCCGTTCGTACTGCCTGATATACCGGCCTACCTGAACGACACCCTCGCCGAGCAGGATTTCCGGGGCGGTATCGAACCGCAGATCGGAGATAAGCACATCCGGGTTCTGGCGCTGGAGGGCTTCCCCAAAGCCAGCTTTCCCGGCATTCTCGGTGAACTCGACTCGCTCCCCATGGAGTACCGGTGGAACACCCGAGCAATCCTGCTCGACCCCGAAGACGCCCGTGCCGTGCTCGACAAGACGAGAAAGAAGTGGAAGTCCCGGATCCGCGGGTTCAAGGACCAGGTCTTTCGCACGCAGAATGGCGCCGTCAACTTCTACGCGCAGCATATGGCCGACGACGCCGAACAGGCGATGGGTGTTGCGGCCTCCGGAGACGTTCAGTTTGCGGAGTACAGCACCAACATCATCTGTCTCGATGAGGACCTTGCCCGCCTCCAGGAAAACACCCGGACGGTGATGAAGAAGATCCAGAACCTTGGGTTCTCGTGCCGGCTGGAGACGATCAACGCAGTCGAGGCTTGGCGCGGAAGCCTGCCCGGTGACGGGTATCGGAACGTGCGCCGGGTCTTGCTTCACACGCTGAATATCGCGGACTTGCTTCCGATCACCTCGGTTTGGGCCGGGCTACGTGAGAATCCATCGCGCCTGATGCCGCGCAACAGCCCACCCTTGCTGTTTGCGGCGACTACGGGAGCTACTCCGTTCCGCGTCAATCTGCACGTATCGGACCTTGGGCATACACTGATGTGCGGACCCTCAGGCGCCGGGAAGTCAACGGCGCTCGGGCTGATCGCTGCCCAGTGGTTCCGATACCCACGGGCACAGGTCTTCGCATTTGATAAGGGGTACTCGCTATTCGTTCTGACGAAGGCGGCCGACGGGGAGTTCTACGACTTGGCCGGCGATGGGACCGACCTGGCGTTCTGCCCCCTCCGCGAAATCGATTCAGATGCCGATCTCACGTGGGCGGTGTCTTGGCTCGAAGACCTCTGCACCCTCAATGGACTGGCCGTCACGCCAAAGCACCGCAACGCAATCACACAGGCTCTGCTTCAGCTGCGCCTCTCACCCTCACGAACGTTGACGGAGTTGAGCGCGAACGTGCAGGATCTGGATGTCCGCGAGGCACTCCAGTTCTACACCTTGTCCGGACCGCTCGGCCAACTGCTCGACGCAGATGAGGATGTGCTCAGCTCAGGGCGCTTCCTAACCTTTGAAACCGAGAACCTGCTGCAGCTCGACGACAAGGCAGTGATCCCGGTGTTGCTCTACCTGTTCCGCCGCATCGAGAAGCGACTGGACGGAGCACCCACACTCGTATCACTGGACGAGGCATGGGCCTATCTTAGGAACGCGGTGTTCCGGGAGCGCCTTCGCGATTGGCTCAAGACACTGCGGCGGATGAATGGCATCGTGCTGCTGGCGACGCAAAACCTGAGCGACATCTGCAATTCCGACATAAGCGACGTCATCCTCGAAATGTGCCCGACGAAGATCCTCCTTCCCAATGGTGAAGCGAAGAACCCAGCGTCGAAGGAGTTCTACGACCGCGTGGGACTCAACTCCCGCGAACTCGACATCCTGCAGGTGAGCATCCCGAAACAGCACTACTACGTGATCTCTCCATTAGGGAGGCGGCTCATCTCGCTTGGCATTCATAACGTGGCGCTATCGTTTGTCGGCGTCAACGGCCGAGAGGAGAGGCAGCAGGTGGAGGACTTGATCAGCGAATTCCCAGCGAGTTGGCAAAGTTGCTGGCTTCGGGCAAGGGCGAAGCTGCTCAAGGATGAACGGTTGGCCGGTTGGGCGGACTACCTCGACGAAGTTCATGACCAGCTGGAAAGGAAACACCAATGCGCAAGAGCCTGATCGCTTCGTTACTCGCATTCTCGCTGGGGTTGCAGGCGCCGCAGCCGGTCCAGGCTGGCGCGTTCGCGACGGAGCTTACCCAAGTGCTCAACCATGGCCAACTCCTCATGCAGTACGTGCGGCAAGGCATGCAGCTTCAGGAGGAGATCAACCAGACCATCGACATGATCAACAACAGCAAGGTACTGCCCAACCAGATCTTCGGTGCCATTTCCGCTGAACTGAACTCCCTGCACTCCATCGTCCAGGGTGGCATGTCGTTGGCCTATTCGCTGGCGAATGTTGATGCCCTGTTTCGAAACCGGTTCCCTGGCTACGGTTACAACTCGACCGGCTACTACGTTCGCTACAAAACCTGGTCACAGACCTCTCTGGATACCACCCTGGGCGCTCTCAAGGCCGCGGGGCTGCAAGCGCAGCAGATCAACTCGGAGCAGTCCGTGTTGGATAGCCTGCGCAACATGGCAAGGTCGTCCGAGGGTCGCATGGAAGCCCTTCAAGTCATGGGCCAGATCGCCGAGCAGCAGGTTCAGCAGCTGATGAAACTGCGGGAGCTGATGATGGCAGACATGTCCAGCAAGCAGAGCTATCAGGCAGCCATGATCCAGAAACAGTCGGCGAGCGAAGCGGCCACGGAACGTTTCTTCAATTGGTTGCCCGGTGTATCGGATCGTACAACCTATCAATCCGGTTGGAAGTGAGCATCATGAAGTTCTTTCTCCTCTTCGTAACCGCGGTTTTGTTGGCAGGCTGTTCTCTGATGAAGGAGCCGTCCAGCGCCATCGTTCTGAAGGCCGAATCGTGCGGCGCCGGTGACGCCACAACTGCGTCGACGTTGGCCTTGCAGGAATGGTTCGGGAGAAGTCGCGAATGCGCGGTCGCCGTGAACGAGATGTGCAAACCACTTCGCGATAAGGCGACTGCGAGTTGGACGGATTCCGCCGAAGGCCGGGTCTGCTGGGCTGCGCGAACCATTGCGCAGTGGACTCGCCCGCCATCCAAAGACCACCAGACATTCGAATCAGGGTGGAAGTAGTCGGCTAGTTTGAGCGCGTTCGGCGAGCAGTGAGGAGAGGTGTGTCCTGATGCTGAAGTCCAAGAATATTTTCGCCTGGGTATTCGCAACCGCCCTGCTATTGACCGCCTTGAGCATGGTTGCAAGTGCGCAGAACAAAGCGCCCTCCGAGATCCTGAATCAGTACCGCGCCCAGCGCACGACCTGGTTCACGGCCATTTGGCCATTCGCCAATTCGTTGTTCGGCATGCTTGCCGTCATTGAGTTTGCTTGGAGCGCGGCTCTGATGCTCCTCGAAAAGAACGACCTGCAGTCCTGGACCGCTGCCCTCGTCCGTAAGGTCATGTGGATCGGCGCCTTCTACGCACTTCTAATCTACGGGCGGTACTGGATACCGGCGATTACGGACAGCTTCGAGATCATTGGTCAGCGAGCGGCCCAGACCGGTCCCATGGCCCCGAGCGACGTGTTCACTCGCGGGATAGATATTGCCGGAGCCCTCATGGCTACATCCAGCACGGCTGCATTCTTCACGAACCTGGGCACCTCGCTCGCAATGATCATCACCGGCCTGATCACGGCTCTCGCCTTCATCGCTATCACTGTTCAGTTCGTGGTGGCTATGGTCGAGAGCTACGTCATCGTCGCCGCGGGGTTCATCTTCGTCGGCTTTGGCGGGTCCCGGTGGACCGCCCCCTACGTCGAAAGGTACATCGGCCTTGGTGTGTCGACCGGCGTGAAGATCATGCTCTTGTATTTGTTGATCGGCACCGGGATGAACCTCTCGGTCGACTGGATAACTGACGCACAGAAGGTCGCTGAGAGCCAGACGCCAGCGATGTCCGCTCTGGAAATCATGGGAGCCTCGGTAATCTTCATGATGCTCTGCTGGCAGATCCCGAAACTTTTCGCCGCTGTGCTTGGCGGGTCGCCGGCATTGACCGGCGGTGACCTCGTTTCGAGCAGCGCCTTTCTCGCTGGCGGCGCAGTCGCCGTTGGATCACTTGGTGTTGGTGCAGCGTCAGGTGTTGCCGGACTCCTTGTTTCAGCAAGGGGCGGAACTGGGGGTGTCGACGGGCTCGGATTTTCGGGTGGGACCGCCCCAGGCGCGGGAGGCGGGTCACCTGCCATGTTGACTGCTGCAGGAAGCAATGCGCCAGGTGGAACGGCGCCACCTCCGCCGCGGCCGGCAGACCCAGGAGGCTCCAGTCCGCAACAACCATTGGCGCCACTGCGGAGCGCCGCACGTAATCTCACCGACAGGCGGCGCGGCCCGGCTTCCCAAATTCCCCCGGATGCGGGGCCCCACGCAGCGCCGCCGCGAATGAACCTTGAGGATCACAGCGAATAAGAGGAGCAGATGGCTAGCGTCTTACGAGCACACGACTTTCTCCGACACTTGGAACCCCCCGTAGCCACGGGAACGCAGTCGGCCGAACCCGAGCACGCCGGCACCGGAAACCCTTACCTCGCAGCTCGCCGCGAGTGGGATGAGCGGTACGGGAACTTGATCACCCGAGAGAGGAACTGGCGACGGATGGCGCTGCTCTGTTCGCTCACGACCATCATTGCGATCGGCGGGCTGGTTCGTGTTTCGTCGCAGTCCCATGTTGTCCCTTTTGTGGTTGCACTCGATTCGCTGGGCCGGACCGTGGCGGCGGGTGCGGCAACAGAGGCCTCAGTAGCTGACGACCGGTTGAAGCGAGCAATGGTCTTTAGCTGGATCGAGAACCTGCGGATGGTCACGACCGATGGCGTCGCGCAGCGTAGGGCCATCGACCGCGTTTACGCTCACATCGCGAGCGGGGCGCAGGCGCAGGCCTTCATCAGCGAGTTCTATCGCAATGACCCACCGCAAAAGAGGGCGCAGAACGAGACTGTCAGCGTCGAGGTTCGATCGGTACTTCCAACCAGCGAACGCACGTTTGAGGTGGAGTGGCGTGAGGTGACGCGTGACCTCTACGGTGCCGTGAAGAGCCAGGAGCATTGGAAGGCATCGTTAACGATGGCCATCAACCCGCCGAAGGATGAACGGCTCGCCAGGATCAACCCGCTTGGCATTTACGTCACGAACGCGAGTTGGGGCAAGGTCCTATAGCAGGAAGGAGTTTTCATGCAGTATCTTGTGGCTCTGTTGTTTGTTGCCAACGGCTTGGTTTCCGGCCAGACCCAGTCAGGATCCAGCCCGGTGCGGGTCAAGCGCGCTCCCGCACCAAAGGCCCCAGCGGTGCAGGGGCATTCCCTTATAGATCAGTACGACTACGGCGCTCAGGCGTCGGCTCTGGAGGATGCGACCCAACTCCGCCCTGGAGCGGCTCCCGTCAAGCCGATCAAGGCAAACACCTCCAAGGACGATGCGCGTTCCATCGTGCCAGTCGACTTCATCCCCAAGACTGACGTGTACTTGACCGAAACTGCCCGCGAGGCTGTGGCGATGAGTGCGAAATGGATGGCCGAACCGAATCCACCGTCGACGGGACGAGACGGCCGGGTCCTCTACGCGTTCGGCGCTGGTCTCCCCAATGTCGTGTGCGCCCCGCTTCGCGTATGCATGATTGAACTGCAGGCCGGCGAGAAGCTGGTCGGCGAGCCTCAGATCGGTGACTCGGTCCGTTGGCACCTCTCGCCTGCGATGTTCGGTACGGGTGAAACCGCAACACCCGTAATCGTGCTGAAGCCGTTCAACCCCGGGCTCGATACCAACCTGCTAATCACGACCGATCGCCGCGCCTACTACCTTCGCTTGATGTCGAAACCGGACGACTACGTTGCGCGCGTCGCGTTCGCGTATCCGGAGAATGAGGATAGTCAGCGGCAGTGGCGGGACCACTTGGCCCAGCAGAAGGAGCGGGAACGGAAGCAGGCACAAATCGCTGAACTGCCCGCAAACGCCATCGAGTCGATGAACTTCGCCTACAAGATCAGCGGAGGGGACGTGACCATGCAGCCAGTCCGTGTCTTTGACGACGGCCGCAAGACTTACATTCAGATGTCGGCGCAAGCCCAGCACCGGGAGGCACCGGTCCTTGTAGTCATTGGTGCCGACGGGAAGCAGGAGATGGTCAACTACCGCGTCAAGGACAGCATGTACATCGTGGATAGGCTCTTTGAAAGGGCGCAACTTGTCCTCGGCGCGGGAAAGAAGGCGAGAAAGGTGAAGATCGAACGTGAGCGAAAAGGCTAAGACCGAATGGGAATCTCCAAGTGGCCTCGATCTAAACCCTCGGCCGCCAAAGCCGGTTCGGGTTAGTAGGCGCGCCGCTGGCGTCCTGCTGGGATTTGCTGTTGCGGTCCTGCTGCTATTCGCTTACGGCGGCTACAAGCGGCAACAACGTCAGGTCGCCGCCATCGCCGAGGGAGAAACGCGCAAAAACGTTGCTCCTG
>JAEUQF010000287.1 GCA_016789745.1 Bryobacterales bacterium | reverse complement strand
ATGCCGCCGGTCCTTTCCACCGCCGAGACGAGAAGCGGCTCCGCCGCGCGCAGGAATCCATGAGGGAACAGCGTCACGCCTTCGGTCGTCGTTACCCACATCGCTCCATCCTCTTGCTTGGTTGCGCCATACGGCAGCAGTTGTCCCGGCCCCAGTCCCTCCGTTGCTCCAATGCTCACCCAATCCTCAGTGGTACGCGGCCGCTTACCCGCCTCCAGTTGCGTGGTGACGATACGCCGGTCGCCGCCCGCCCAGAGCCGGCCCAATTGGTCGATGACCAACCACTTGATGATGGGTGAGAAGCCCTCCCGCGCCGTATAGTGTTCGCAACGCCAACTCCCGGTCGAAGTGTCCTGCAGCAGGTTCGTGAAGCCGAGATCCGCGCGGTAGCCGATCCACAAACTCTGTGTGCTCTCCACCGCCAATGACTGCAACTGCGGGCTCAGCAGGCAGCCTGGCGCAGGCATGCTAGTCCAGGTGCCCTGGCGATAGCGCCCGATCTTGCCCTCTGCCACCGCCCACAAGGTGCCGTCCACCCCGACTGAGAAGTTGGCTGTATAGCCAAATCCTTCCACCCGCTCCAATCGCGCTTTTCCGCTCTGCTGGAGCGCCAGCATTCCTTGCGTGCTACCGGCAAACAGCCGCCCATCACTGGCTTCGGCCAGCAGCAGCAGTTCCGCCGGTCGTATGCCTTCCGGCAACTCCAATCGCTCCACCACCCCACGCGCACGGTCCAGCCGCACTACGCCCGTCTCCCGGCTGAGTGCCCAGATCTGCCCGTTGACCCCGATTCGTACATCGTGGATGGTCTCTTTGGTGGCCACCCACGGACATGCTGTCCAGGTGAAGGGGAAACGCTGGCAATCGGGGTTATCCTTCTCGATACTGGCCACTCCCGTTCGCCCCGCTACCAGCCACTTTCCTCCCGTCAACCTCATGGCCTGCGGCTCCCGCACGCCAAACTCCGGCCCGAACTGCACCGAGCTGTTGCCCAGGCTGTAATGCAAAAACTCGCGAGAATTGGCAAGGTAAATCGCAAACAGGTTATGCCGGAGCGGTTGCACGACAGAGGGTGACATGACCTGCCTCGCAAACTGCTTCCCATTCGAGAAAAGAGTAGCGGTTTCGCCTCTGATGGTGACGGGCGCATTCTCCAAGGCAATCATCCGTTTCCCGGTCACCGGCGCCGCATGGTGCGACAGCATCCTCCACATACCGCCGCTCCGCTTTGCGATGGCATACTCGGTTGCGGAACCCAGCAAGAGGTAATCCTCCCGCAACACCGCCTCCCGCCATTCGCCTGCTGCTTCCCGCACCGGTTCGGTGGTCAAATGCAGGCTGGATCCGGTCCAGGTCGCCCGCTGCAGCGCCGGCCCTTGCGCGTAGGTGATGCCGTCGAACGCTGGCGTGGGGTGCACGTGTGCCGGAACCTGGCTGATGCTTTCCACTACCCGCTTCCACTGGCGCTGATCCGCATACCAGTAAACAAGGCCTACGCCGGGAGTAGCGGCGATCAGGCCCGATGCCAGCCACGCGGCATCATTCACCGGCCGCTCGTCAATCCGCTCGGCCCGTGCCCCGCCCAGCCGGTATAAGCCCGAAGGCAACCCCATCCACAGCGCACCGTCGTTGTGTGCGTACACAACCACCTTCACGGGTTCTCGCGGCAGTCCCGCCCAATCTCCCACCGGCTGAAACCGGTACCCATCAAAGCGGAACAAGCCCCCTTCTGCGCCCACCCACAGATAGCCTTGGGTGTCTTGCACCATGGCCAGAATATGCCCCACCTCCTGTGGCACCGGGTAACGGCGGCCACCCGTCGCGCACAGTGACACTGCGCACCCGAGCAGCGCAAGGAAAACACGCATGGCCGATAATGTACCTAACTTGCCCACCACCTTTGTAGGATCTGACAAAATGTTGGGTTATCGGCCATTTCCATGAAGACAACGCCGCGACTTTACGCCACCCTAATTGCTCTCCTGCTGGCCACCACCACCCCAGCCGCCGCCCAAACCAAGCGCCCCCGTATCACTGGCGTTGCCCACATCGCCCTCTACTCCGCCGACATCGCCAAAACCCGCGCCTACTATCGCGACATCCTTGGCTTCCACGAGCCCTACTCCCTCAACAACCCCGACGGCTCCTTCTCCATGACCTTCTTCAAGGTCAACGAACGCCAGTACATCGAAATCTTCCCCGAAACCAAGCCCCATACCGACCGCCTTGCCCACATCTCCGTCGAGACCGACGACATCGAAGGCATGCGCCTTTACCTGGCCGAGAAAGGCATCCCCGTGCCCGCCAAAGTCAACACGGGCCGCATCAAAAATAAAAGCTTTAACGTCAAAGACCCCGACGGCCACATCGTCGAATTCGTCCAATATATGCCCGATGGCTGGACGGTGCGCGAAAAAGGCAAGCATCTCCCGAACGGCGTGTCCGCCCGCATGATGCACATCGGCATCATCGTCAACTCGCTCGAACCGGCCATGCGGTTCTATCGCGACATCCTCGGCTTTGAGGAGTTCTGGCGCGGCGCACGAGACCCGAAGGTCCTCCAATGGGTGAACATGCGCGTGCCCGATGGCAACGACTACATCGAATTCATGCTGCACCACCCCGTGCCCGAAGAGACCAAGCGCGGCTCCGCCCATCACATCTGTCTGGAAGTGCCCAATATGGAGAAAGCGCTGCAGGCCATCGAAGCGCTGCCCGCGCGCAAGAGCTATACGCTGCCCCTCGAAATCCGCACCGGCATCAATCGCAAACGCCAGCTAAATCTCTTCGACCCAGACGGCACCCGCACCGAACTCATGGAACCGAACACTGTCGATGGCAAGCCCGCACCCTCGTCAACCTTGCCACCGCCCCGATAAACCCGTCAGATTACGCCAGAACGTCCAAAGTCGACTGCGCCATCTCATTGGCCGTCTCGATAGACTTCAAGTTCGCTTCAAAGGCGTTCTGCGCCGTCAGAAGCGCCACTGCCTCCGCACTCAGGTCCACTACGTCCTGGGGCTCTCCGGTTAGCGTCACAGGAAGCGATGCCAGCCGCTTGGCTATCTTCTCAACGCTCAGTTCCGACCGGCGGAGTCCCTCCAGGCCCGCTTGTATTCCTCCGGACATGGCTGATCTCCTTTAATGCCCTCATCGACGATATCTTGCCGCCTTTTAAAAGAATCTTAGATCGCGTGTACCATTACTTCGCCATCTTCCACTACCACCACTTGCCGCAGATATGTATCCACATTCCAATTCGCCGACTTGTTCGCCTTATCTTCCTTCAGTCGCACCCGCTCATCGGGGGTATGCCCCACCATTTGGCTCAGTCCGCCCACCGGCTCAAACTCCCGATTCCAATCCAGCCACGTAATTCCGCCAGCTTTCCCACTCCCGCCCCGCGTCGGCCCCGCACTCAACAACGGAAGCACCCGCCGTTCCCCCAGCGATCCCATCGCTTCCTGCCATAACTCCCGCAGCCGGTCCTCTACGCTGTTCTCATAGCCCTCAATAAAGCTCCGGTGTACCCCCGCATGCGTCACCAGGAATTGATCCACCCACGCATACGGCTCAAACCGCTCCCACAGCGGTTGAAACGCCGGATCCTTCAATGCGAAGGCCTTCCCCGGTGCCCAGCCCGAACACAGCAAGCCCTCCATGAACGGAAACGCGTACTGAATATCGTGGTTCCCAAACAGGATCCGCGTGTTCGCATCCGCCGCGATCACATCACGCGCATACTCGGCCATCTCCAGCGTCCGCTCCACGCTGTCTTCGAAGTCATCGAAGAAATCCCCGACAAACACGCGCCGGTCCACGTTGGAAAAGCGGTCCAGAATCTGCTTCACCTGCCCGATTCGCAGATGCACATCGCCCACGACAAGCGTTCGCATAGTTACTCGATTAGCATAGAGGATCTCAGGGCGTTTCGCGAAACTGCTCCCGCATCGCCTCTACCGTCGTCCCATACCGCTGTTCGCCCTGCCAAGCGGCGCCCTGCTCCACCAGCCACTGCACCGCACGCCAGTTGCGATGATATGCCGCCCATCCCACCGGCCCGCTTTCGCCATCCCGCAGTTCGAGGTTTATGCCGCGCCGCCCCAACAACGCCAGCGTCTCCAACCCACCGTCGGTGCCATCGCTCAACACGGACCACCACAACGGGCGCCCGGCTCCGTCGGTCACGTTCGGATCCGCGCCCGCTCCCAGCAGCAACTCCACCATCGCCGGACCCGCATGGAGAGCCATCACCAACGGTACGTCGCCATATGCAGTCGCGAAGTTTGGCACCGCGCCGGCATCCAACAACAACCGCACGATCTCCGTATTCTTCGTGTTCGCCACGGCAAATCGCAGAATCGTGTCACCGCCGAAATGCCGGTTCAGATCACCGGCCGCGGGCAACACCCGCCGCACCGTAGCCGCATCTTCGGCCCGTATGGCATGCGCCAACTCGCGGAACGGCCCTCGCGGGAAATCATCATCTCCCGCCAAGCTGCGCTGCACCCGGCGATCCTGGTGCACACGCACCAATGGCCCGGCAGCCAGCAGCACCAGCGGGTAAGCCAGCAATGCCAGGCACGCCCATCGCACCATGGCCGAACTCGAGAAATGAAAGACCATTGCGGCCGCCGCCAGCACCACAGGCGGTATCAGCAGAATCCACGCGCCCACCGGACCCTCCGGACTCCGCCTGGCATCGCTCGAAGCCGCTACCAGCAGCACCACCAGCGCCAGCGCCTCTACTACTAACAGTGTCCAGAACAGCCGCGGCAGCATCTGCCCGTTATAGCCCGTTCTCCAGCACCTTCCGGATATCGCCGTCGTTGAACATTCCACCCGTGCCCAACGCATAGGCGCAGTCCATTTCCAACACTCCGTTCGCAAACTGAATCCGCATCTCGCCCGGCGTCGCCACGTTCTTCAGCTTCACCAG
>JAEUQF010000101.1 GCA_016789745.1 Bryobacterales bacterium | reverse complement strand
CAGCCCGGCCAGCGCCGACTTCGTCATGGCGTACACCGTGAGGAACGGAAGACCCAAAACCGACATCAAGCTGCCGATGTGCACGATCTTGCCGCCCTTGCCGCGCTCCACCATCGCGCCGCCCACCAATTGCGTAAGCCGCACAATGCCGTGCAGGTTGGTCTGCATCAGGTGTTCGTACTCTTCCTTGGTGTAGGTTTCAAAGCGCTTGCGAACGTTCGTGCCCGCGACGTTCACCAGAATGTCGACATCACCCACGGTGCGGGCGCACTCTTCGATACTGGCCTCATCGGCCATGTCCAGTTTCATGGCGCGCGCCTTTAACCCGCGCGCCCGCAACTCCTCGGCGTTCTTCTCCAACTGCGGTAACGAACGGGAAGCGAGAATGACATCCGCGCCGGCTTCGGCCATGGCATTGGCAATGGCGAGTCCGATGCCCCGGCTGGCACCGTTGATAAGGGCCGTCTTGCCCTGAAGCGAAAAGGGAGTGCTCATAGTGAATTTGGGATGCCCCAATGTTCGAGGCTACCACCAGACGAAGGCGTAGGGTAAAATTCGTGGTTTCATGAAGAACTATCGCATTCAGGTCATCGCCGGCGACGGCATCGGTGTGGAAGTCACCGAAGCAGCTATGCGCGTGGTGGAGCGCGCGGCCACGTTGCACGGCTTTGAAGTCAGTTTCGTTGAACAGCCGTGGGGCTCGCACTACTTCTTCCAGAACGGGCGGATGATGCCGGCCAACGCGCTGGAAGAGTTGCAGGGCTCCGACGCGATTCTCTTGGGCGCCGTGGGCCATCCCGACATTCCGGACCATGTTACGCTGCACGGGCTGCTGCTGCCTATCCGGCGCTCGTTCGATCTGTTTGCCAACGTGCGCCCGGCGGTGCTGTTTGATGGCGTGGAATCGCCGTTGCGCGGCTATCCGCCACATGAGATCGACATGGTGGTGGTGCGGGAAAACACCGAAGGGGAGTATGCGCCGGTGGGCGGCTTCGTGCATCATCATCACCCGCAGGAGGTGGCCGTGCAGGCAGCGGTGTTCACGCGCGCCGGCTGCGAACGGGTGATTCGCTACGCTTTCGATCTGGCACGCCGCCGCAACAAGAAAAACCGCGTTACCTCCATTACCAAGAGTAATGCACAGGCCTACAGCATGGTGCTGTGGGATCACGTCTTCCAGGCCGTGGCCGCCGAGTATCCCGATATCGAAACCGAATCGCTGCTGGTGGACGCCGGGGCGATGAACTTTGTGCGGCGGCCGCACAGCTTCGATGTGGTAGTGGCGTCGAACCTGTTCGGCGACATTCTCAGCGATCTTTCGGCCATCGTCACGGGCTCCATCGGCCTGGCGGCCAGCGCCAACATCGACCCTACCCGCCGCTTTCCTTCCCTGTTTGAGCCGGTGCACGGATCGGCGCCGGACATTGCCGGCCGCGGCATTGCGAATCCCCTGGCGGCGATTGTCTCGGCCGGTATGATGCTGGACCATCTGGGCGAGACGCATGCCGCCTTCGCGGTGGACAACGCCATCAAGCGCGTGCTGGCCGCACAGGAAGTACGAACGCCGGACCTGGGCGGCGCCAACTCCACCAACGACATGCGCGATGCCGTGCTGAGCCATCTATGAAGCTGTCGCTGTCGGTCCGTGTTGCCGAGTCGTTCACGAACAAAGAGAAGATCAGCGTGCCTTTTGCGCACTTGATTGCGCTGGCGCGGCAGTACCAGATGAACGCCATGTGCATGCGGGCGTCGGTGGCGGGGATTCAAACGCCGGTGGAGGTGGTGCGTGACTACCGCCAGCAGTTGAACGCCGCGGGCCTTCCGGTATCCATGGTGACCGGCGACTTTGCCGTGCCGGTGAATGGCGACGCCGGACCGGACTGCCTGCGCTGGATCACACCCTATTTGGATCTGGCCAGGGAGTTCAACGCCACGCTGATCCGCGTCTGCATGAAGGTGGAGGAGGATATCTACTGGGCGCAGCGCGCCGCCGATGAAGCCAAAGAGCGCGGCATTCGCCTGGCGCATCAATCGCACTGCGCCAGCATGTTCGAGTCGCCGGAGAACTCGCTGCGGGTGCTGAAGAAGGTGAACCGCGACAACTTCGGCCTGATCTATGAGGCAGCGAACTGGTTCGTAGCCGGGGAACGCTACGGGCCGGACGCTATCGAGATGATCCGCCCCTACCTGTTCAACGTCTACGTCCAGAACCACCGGCTGAATCCGAACGGGCAGGCGAAGCTGGATACCTGGAAGCGAGGCGTGGTGGGCGTGGATCACATCGGCATTTGGGAGAAGGATGGCGTGAACTACGACCAGGTGCTGTCCACGCTAGCCAAGGCCGGCTATAGCGGCTATGTCACGATTCACCAGGCGTTTGCCGGCGTGATGCCGTTAGAAGAGAGCATCCGCCGCAGCGTGGAATACTTGCGGAGGTTTTAGAACATGACCAGGCGCAGCTTTCACCAGATCACCTCGTCGAGTGCGCTGGCCTTCGGCGCCCAGGCGAACTCCGCCATGACCATCGGCCTGCTGGGCTGCGGCGAGCGGGGCACCACCGTAGGCGCCATCATGGCTCGCGATGACAGAGTCCGGTTCACGGGACTCTGCGACATCCGTGTGAAGAATGCAGACAGTGCCCGCGGAGCGTTGCGGGCTGCCACGGCCCGCCATTTCCAGGACTACCGCGAATTACTGAACTCGAACGTGGATGCCGTCCTGATTGCCACGCCTGTGTATCTGCATCCGGAGCATTTCGAAGCCGCGGTGCAGGCGGGCAAGCACATTTACTGTGAGAAGCCGATGGGCGTGGACGTCGCCGGCTGCCTGCGCGTGATGGCCGCGGCAAAGAAAGCAGCGCCCACGCGGGTGATCACCATCGGCCTGCAGAACCGCTACGGCCCGGGCTATCTGAAGGCGGAGAAGATGATCCAGGAGAACGTGATCGGCTCCATCAAGATGGCACGCAGTAACTGGATCGCCAGCACGGGCATCGGCAAGCGAAAGCGAGCCGCGGTGCCCCCGGAGCAGGAGAAACTCATCTACTGGCACGACTGGCGCGAGTATAGCGGCGATTTCATCGTCGAGCAGGATGTGCACGGCATCGATACGCTGAACTGGTTCCTGGGCGGCCCGCCGCTGAAGGCGCACGGCACGGGCGGGCGAATCATGCGGACGTACGGCGACACGCTGGATCACCTGAACGTCACCTATACGTACCCGACCGGCGTACAAGCCGTGCTGACGGCATCACAGTTCGGACCGAACGGGTATCGCGTGGTGTCGGAGACCTTCCTGGGGACCGAAGGCGTGATCGAGACGACACGCCAGACGCTTTGGGTTTACAAGAACGAGAAGGAACAGACGCTGGAGAAAATCCCGAAGAACATCACCGAGAACGCCGCGGAGAACTTCGTGGCAAGGGTGATCGAACGCAGGCCGGAGAACCGGGCGGTGACGGCCGCGGAATCCACACTGACGGCGATCCTGGGTCGGATGGCGATCGAAAAAAAACGGGAAGTCCTCTGGCGGGAGATGTTGTGAAGAAGTCCTATCTAGAAGCATGGTTGGCATCCAATATCTGACTGACGAGCAGGGCCGCAAGGTCGCAGTCCAGATCGACCTGGCCAAACATGGTCAACTCTGGGAGGATTTGCAGGATGCTATCGTTACGAACGGCCGGCGGAAGGGAAAAGGGGTTCCGATCAAGAAGTGGAAGGCCTCGCAGCCTGAAATCCAGGAACCGTCACTGACTACGCCGTAGCGGTAAAGCCATCGGCCGCGCAAGAGATCGCGATCCTCGCCGCGCCAAGTCTGAAAAAGAGTGATGGAAGCCCCTGCGAATTGGCGGACGATCCGCCCCAGTAGGTCCAAGAAGTTGCACGGGCCGCCTGGGAGACCTCTGGCGCATTCGATGACCTGCCCGCGCGCACGCCTTCCCAACATTCCGAGTCTGCTTGGTGGGCTTGGCGGCTTGGCGAGACACCCAAACCCCACTCACCGCACCTTCCGCAACTCCACCGCGAACGCATCCAGTGCAATCCCCTTCTGCACATTCCGCCGCGCAAACTCCACCAACTCATCGGTCTTCGCTGTCGCCGCGCGGATCCACTCAAAGCTCACCGCCTGCGCCACCGCACCCAGCCTCGGCGACAGATCCGGATTCCGCCGTGCCGCGATGCCCTCCCGCAGCAGCAGGATATCCTCCAGAAACCCGTAGATCACCTTCAGGTAGTACTCCAGCTTCTCGCTCTTGCTGGCGCTAATGCTTTCCGAATGCTTCACCCAGGCCCCGAACTTAGCCTGCCCGCTCGCGACTTCCAGCAGCGCCAACACCCGCTGCCGGCGCATGTCCCACTGCTCCAGGTCCATCGTCACAGCCACACCCGGAGCCCCACCCGCCAGCGTCACCCGCGGCTCCTTCGGATGAAATCCTCGCGATTCGGCAAACTGCGCCATCTCTTCCTCCGAGAGGTTCGTCATGTGAAACATCACGGCGCGCGAGCGAATCGTCGGCAGCAGGTCGTATACGTTCTCGGCCGTCATCACCACAATCAGGTGTGCCGGAGGCTCTTCCAGGATCTTCAATAACGAATTGGCCGCCTGTTCGTTGGCCCGATCCAGGTGGTCGATCAGAAACACCCGGTACGGCCCCTTCAGCGGCCCGAACTGTGACCGTTCCTTCAGCAACCGCATCTGCTGGATGGATATCTGCCGCAGCGGCCCGTCGGGCGGGAACGTAACGAAATCCGGATGCGACGCCAACTGCAGCGGATCATCGGCACGTTTATCCGACGGCAGCTTTTCCCGTTCGGCCAGCAACTCCACGTTGTGCGGCAGGCTCAAGTCGTCATTCTCGATGCGATCGGTGCCGCCTAGCAGGCGCGAGGCAAAGCGCCGCACCAGCGTGGCCTTGCCGATCCCTTCGCCGCCGGCCAGCAGCAGGGTCTGCGGAATGCGGTCGTGCTCGATCATGTTGGCCAGCGAAGCGGCCGTCGTGGCGTTGCCGTAAAAACTTGGGAAACTCATCAGCGCAAGGCAGCAGTCAGCACTTCGGAAAGCTGGTTCAGGCGATACGGTTTCTGCAGAAACGCGCGGGCGCCTCTGTCCAGCATCGCATCCACGGACGCATCCTGGCTATAGCCGCTGGTCACCACCACGCGTGCCGCCGGGTCGGCGTGCAGCAGTTCGTGCAGCACGGCCTTGCCGTCCATGTCGGGCATGATCAGGTCTAGCAGCACCAGGTCAATGTCGCGGCGGCGGCGCTGGTAGTAGTCGATGGCCTCGCGCGCGCTGCCCAGGCAGATGGCATGGTAGCCCAGGCTCTTCAACATGCGCGCCGCCACCTGCCGCACCACGTCTTCATCGTCGATGACCAGCACCGACCCCTTGCCCCGCGCCGGTACGGCAGGCTGCGTTTCGACGCCCGCCGCCACGCGGTCTGCCGCCACCGGCAGCCAGATGTGAAACCGCGTGCCGGGCGGCGGCTCGGTATCCAACTCAATGCGCCCCCCATGCGATCGGACAATCGTCTGCACTACAGTCAGGCCCATGCCGGTTCCCTTACCGGGCTCCTTGGTTGTGAAGAACGGCTCGAAGATACGGTCACGGATACCCGCGGGAATCCCGCTACCCGAATCGCTCACCGTCGCCCGCACCCAACCGCCAGAATTGCTGGTGGCCAAGGTGAGGACACCGCCTTCGGGCATGGCGTCGCGCGCGTTGATGGACAGGTTCAGGAACACCTGGAACATCTGCCCCGGATCGCCCATAATCTGCGGGGCGGCGGCATCCAGGCTGGTCTCCAGGCGGATCCTTTTGTCGATGGTGTGGCGCAGCAGTTCGGCCACTTCCGGCAGCGTCTGGTGCAGATCGACGCGCACCCGCTTCGGCTGCCCGACACGCGCAAAGCCCAGCAACTGCGCCGTTAACTGGGAGGCGCGGTCGGCGGCCTTTTCGATGACATCCAGCGCCTCGGCCACGTTCTGCAATCCGGCGGCATCTTCGCGCAGCAGGCTCACATAGCCGAGAATCGCGGTAAGTAAGTTGTTGAAATCATGGGCGACGCCCCCGGCCAGCGAACCGATGGCGTTCAATTTCTGGGACTGCGCCAGTTGCTGCTCCAGGTCTTCCACCCGGCGGCGCAGCACTTCCAACTCCGAACTGGCGGCGCGGGACGCAGGCACCGCGGGCTCAGGCATTTTTAGAGTGTAGCGCGGGTACGGAATCTCACGTGGGCCATGCGGGTGATCCCCATGTTAGGATTGCAGTAGTTAGCCTTACGTCTCCCATGGTGGAAATCCTCCCATCGATCCTGTCTGCCGACTTCGCGCGTCTGGGCGAAGACATCGCCCGTGTGGAGAAGGCCGGCATCACGAAGCTGCACGTCGACATCATGGACGGCCACTTCGTGCCAAACCTGACGATGGGCCCGCCGGTGGTGAAATCCATCCGCAAAGTGACACGTCTGACCTTGGACGTGCACCTGATGATCACCGATCCGGACAAGTTCGCGCCGATCTTCATCGAAGCAGGCGCCGACCAAATTTCCGTCCACCAGGAAGCCTGCCCGCATCTGGACCGCACCCTGCGTATGATCCAGGCCGAGGGCGCACTGGCCGGTGTGGTGTTGAATCCCGCCACCCCCGTGTCCACTTTGGACGAGGTGCTGGATTTGGCGGACTACGTGCTAATCATGAGTGTGAATCCCGGTTTCGGCGGACAGGCGTTCCTGCCGAACTCGCTGCGCAAAGTGCAGCAACTGGAACAGCGCCGGCGGGCCAGCGGCCGCCATTTCTACATTGAAATGGATGGCGGCCTGGGTCCGGACAATATCGGCGCCGCCGTACGTGCCGGGTGCGACTGGATTGTGGCCGGCTCCAGCGTCTTCAGCAGTGAAGATCCGGAGTCAGCCGTGAGAACCATGCAACAGGTTGCCCGCGATGCGATGATGGTGCGGGCGTAAGAAGGCTGAGGTAGTGGATGAAGGTTATTGAGCCAATGTTCCGACGTGCGTTGATTGCCGCGCTTTGCCTGGGGTTGCTGGCCTCCTGCGGGTTCCGCCGCAAGAAGTATGAAAACCCGATCACCAAGGACACCCAGCAGCCGGATAAGGTTCTATTCGACAAGGCCGTGAAGGACCTGGAGCGCAACCGCTTCGAAATCGCGCGCCTCACGCTGCAGACCCTCATCAATACGTACGACACCAGCGAATACCTGGCTAAGGCCAAGCTGGCCATCGCCGACAGCTGGTTCCGCGAAGGCGGCTCCAATGGCTTGGCACAAGCCGAAGCCGAATACAAGGACTTCATCCTGTTCTACCCGACGCTGGAGGAATCCGCCGAGGCCCAGGAAAAGGTCTGCATGATCCACTACCGGCAGATGGAAAAGCCGGACCGCGACACCACGCACGCTCTCAAAGCCGAGGAGGAATGCCGCCAGTTGCTGGTGCAGTTCCCCAACAGCAAGTACGCCCCGAACGCCCAGCAACTGCTGCGCAACATCCAGGAAGTGCTGGGCGAATCCGAATACCGCGTCGGCAACTTCTACCACACCAAGGGCAGCAACCCGGCCGCCGCGAATCGGCTGCAATCGCTGGTGGATCAGTACCCGCTCTACAGCCGCTCGGACGAGGCGCTGTGGATGCTGGCCGATTCCTACTCGCAGATGGGCCCGCGCTTCCGCGACAAGACCGGACAGGCCTACTCGCGCATCGTCAAGAGCTACCCCTTGAGCCCGCTGGCCGAGGAGGCTAAGTCGAAGCTGAAGGAAATGGAGATGGAGATCCCGGAGGCCGACCCGGTAGCCGTGGCCCGCATGAAGTACGAGGCGGAGAACCAGGTCAAGAAGGGCATGTCGTCGAAGGCTCTGAGCATTTTCAAGAAGAGCCCCGACACCACCCAGGCCGCCAAGAGCGGTTCGCCCGCCATGGAACGCGGCACGCCCACGCTGCCCGCCAGCGTGCCCGTACCGGTGGCCGCCGGCGCGGGTGTCACGGACGTCAGCATCGGCACCGTGGAAGGCAGTAACTCCGCGCTCGATACGCAGCCGGACGCCCGTGCGCCCAAGCCCGAAGGCCAGGGTGGCGCAGCAGCCGCCGGCGGCACGCCCGCTTCCGGTACCGCCGCCTCCGGGGCGCAAGGCACCGACCAGCAGCAGACGCCGACCAACCGCAGCAATCAGAAAGGATCGAAGAAGTCCAAGAAAAAGAAATGAGCCGCGTTCTGCTGGCCGATGATAGCCCCCACGCGCAGCGTATGGGGGAACGGATCCTTCGCGAAGAAGGCTTTGAGGTGCTGTCCGTAACGGACGGGGAAGCCGCGCTTTCCCAATTGACAGAGTTCGACCCGGACCTGCTGCTGGCCGACGCCTTCCTGCCGCGCCGCTCCGGCTTCGATATCTGCCGTGAGATCAAGGGCAATCCCAAACTCAAGCACGTTCGGGTGATCCTGACCGCCGGCGTGCTGGAACCGCTGGATGAAACCGAGGCCGCGCGAGCCGGCAGTGACGGCCTGTTGAAGAAGCCGTTTGAAGCCTCGGCCGTGCTCGAAACTATCAAGCCGCTGCTCGAATCGGCCCGCCAGGACCGCGAATTGCAGGAAGTGGCGATGAAAGCCGCCGCCCCGGCCGTGGCCGTTGCTGTCGCCGAAAATCCGCTGCGCATCCTCCAACCCGAAGCTGCCGCCGCCACTCCGGCCCCCGCCGCGCCCCGCCCGGAACCAGAAATCTCCGACGAGCAAGTACGCGCCGCCGTCACTCTTGCCGTCGATGCCGCCATGCCCGTGCTGGTGGAGGAAATCACCCGCCAGGTTTTGCAGGCACTCAAAAAGTAAGCTAATTTCAGTTAAAGCATGCCCGATAATTCATTCGACATTGTCTCCCAGATCGAGATGCCCGAAGTCATCAACGCCATCAACCAGGCGTCGAAGGAGATCACCACCCGCTACGATCTCAAGGACTCGAAAAGCGACATCCAACTGAACGAGAAGGATAAGAAAATCACCCTCGCCAGCGCTGACGAGTTCAAGCTGAAGGCGGTCACCGAGATCCTGGAGCAGAAGCTGGTGAAGCGCAAGGTGCCGCTGAAAGGGCTGGTTTACGGGCCTATCCAGCCGGCCTCGGGTTCCACGGTGCGCCAGGAGATCACACTCCAGCAGGGCATCTCCACCGAAAAGGCCAAGGAGATCGTAAAGGCCATCAAGGACAGCAAGCAGAAGGTGCAGGCGGCCATCCAGGGTGACCTGGTACGCGTCAGCAGCAAGGATCGAGACACGTTGCAAGCCGTCATCCAATTGCTTCGCGGCAAGGATTTCGGCATCGACATGCAATTCATCAATTACCGGTCCAACTAGCGTGGCGCGGCGCATCGAATCGCTTTTTATTCCCGGCCCGGCCGGACGGCTGGAAGCGCTCCTCGAAGAGCCTGAAGACCGCGACCCCATCCAGGCGGCCATCGTCTGTCATCCGCACCCGCTGTTCGGGGGCACCCTGCATAACAAGGTGGTTCACCGGCTGGCGCGGGGCATGCGCCGTGCCGGAGCCGTCGTGCTGCGCTTCAACTTCCGCGGCGTCAACCTCAGCGAAGGCGAGCACGACAAGGGTGTCGGCGAAGTGGACGACGCGCGCGTGTGTCTGGACGAACTGCGCCGCCGCTACCCTGCCCTGCCCTATTCGCTGGCCGGATTCAGCTTCGGCTCCCGCGTGGCGTTGAAATTGGCGCAGGATCACCCGCATGCCACGCAGGTGATCGCGGCGGGGTTCCCCGCCCACATCGGAGGCCTGGACGCCCTGCGCGAATGCCCCATTCCGCGCGTGTTCATCCACAGCACAAAGGACGACACCTGCCCGCCTGAGCCTGCGCACGCTTTCTACGAGTCGCTGACCGGCGAGAAGCATTTCTACTGGATCGAAGCGCAGGATCACTTCTTCGCCGGCAAACTGGAAGAGTTGGAGGCGCTGGCGGAGGATCTCGCGACACCGTCCACCCTCGCGTAAGTCTAGTCTTGCCAGTGGAAGACCTTGTGGGTGATCTTCCATTCCCCATTCACCCGCAACAAAGTGAACACATCCGATGCCCGCGCCGGCGCGCCCAGCAGTCTGCCGGTCCACTTCTGCACTTCCAGGTGCACCAGGGCGATTGTCTCAACAATCTCGATCCGGGCAAACCGCGGTTCGATGTTGGGTGCCGGCCCATTGGCGGTAACCCAGGCAAACACGTGTTCCATCGACCCGCTATACTCGACACCCTGGCAATAGCCGGCCATGGTTGCCTGCGGATGGCAAGCCGGGCGAAACAGTTCGCCGTTTCCTTCACGAGCGGCGGCAATGTAACAGTGCATGGTACGGGTGATGGCATCGTGTTCCAGCAGGTAACTGCTGACGCCGGAGCCGGCCACCTCGCGAGTGGAAGGCGGCAATCCATCTTCCGCCGGCCCGTCGATACGGCGCTGCCGCCACGCCTCCAGTTCATGCCGGAACGCGAACACCGAATCCTGCTTCTGGTGGCGCCGTCTGTGGACGGGCAGCCCCTCGGATGCCTCCCAGCGCCTCACTGTGCGCTCACTACGATCCAGGTACGCCGCAATCTGCTTCCAGGACTCCAGGGTTCGCTGCGGCGCGTTTCGCTCTGCCATAGCTTTTCCTATATCAGAATGCGAACTGCCGCGGGTTTAGTGCCAGTGGAAAGCCTTTTGAATGATCGTCCAGCCAGTGTCTGTCTTGAGCAGCGTGAACACGTCCGACATCCGGACATCGGCGCCTGCCAGTTTGCCCGAGAAACCGGCAACTTCCAATCGCACTACCGCTATCGTCTCCAGAATGTCGACACTCACGATGCGCGGCTCAATTCCCGGCGCCGGGCCGTTGTCGTCAATCCAGTGAAACAGGAAATCCGTCCCCGTGACCAGGTTTCCCCCCGCATAGCCGAAAAAGGAGGACTGGGGATGGAATGCGCCTCGCATCTGGTCGCTCCGGCCGTGCCGGCATCCTTCGATGTAATGCTGCATGGTTCGCACAATGGCGTCGTACTCGCTGGGATACTGTGTTGATTGCATGTTGCGAATGTACGTTTGCCTGCCTCGGGGCAGCAACGGACAAAGCTGGCCAAAGGCGGCGCGCCGCTACGCTCAGTCTTCGCAGTACCGCCGTGTCACCTCATGCCGGTGCCGGAACATCGCCCCCAATTGCAGCCGTACCGCCCAATGCGCCACGACACTCAGCGGGTGCAGCGGCAAGGTAAACTCCACCTGATCGATCAGCCGCGTCCCACGGCCTTCGGGCACGAATCGATGGTTGTGCACCCAGCTTCGAAACGGCCCGCTGACCTGTACATCCTGAAACAGGCGATACTGCTCATAGGCCGTATGGCGGGCCAGCCAGCGAATGCCGAGCGGCCCGACGGGGATGAGAAACTCCACCTCCGCGCCAGTTTTGAGCCCCCCTTCGCGACGTAGCACCTTTACGTTCGAAGGTGCCAGTAGCTGCAGTACGTCGTCTCTTTCGTGGAAGGCCCACACGCGTTCCACGGGTGCGTCGATAAAAACACTGGCTTCAAAGCTCGCCATAACGTAGACTATGGTGTTTTTGAGATGCTGCTTCAACTCGAAGGGATCCAGAAGCGATTCGGTGGCGTGACGGCGCTCCGCAACGGCAACCTCACGGTTCGCCCGGGCGAGGTGCACCTGCTGCTGGGCGAGAACGGCGCCGGCAAGAGCACGCTGATGAAGATTGTCGCCGGCCTGCACCGGCCCGACGCCGGCACTCTGACCTGGCGCGGGCAGCCGGTCTCGTTCACCAAGCCAGCCGACGCCTCGGCCATGGGCATCGCCATGGTGCACCAGGAATCGCTGCTGGCACCGCACCTGTCGGTGGCCGAGAACATCTTTCTGGGCCGCGAGCCCAAGGGCCCGTTCGGGTGGGTGCACCGCCGCCAGATGACCACCGCCGCCCGTAAGCTCATCGAAGATCACGGTTTCCCGCTGCAGGCCGACTGGCGGGTGGATAAACTCAGCCCCGCCGGTAAGCAACTGGTGGAAATCTGCCGCGCCATCCAGCATGGCTCCTCGCTGCTGATCTTCGATGAGCCCACCAGTTCGCTGTCCGAACACGAGACCCAGGAAGTGTTCCGCATCGTGCGGCGCCTGCGCGACCAGCAGATGGGCGTCATCTACATCACCCACCGGTTGGAGGAACTGCGCACGGTGGGCGACGCCGTCACCATCCTCCGCGATGGCGAAACCGTACATCGCGCTCTGCTGAGCGAAATCACCAATGAGCAGATCATCGCCCAGATGGTGGGCCGCGAACTGGGCTCGCTGTATCGCCGCGAGCCCTGCACGCCCGGCGAAACGCTGCTGGAAGTGCGTAATATCATCCGCAAGCCCGTACTGCACGACATCAGTTTCTCGGTCCGCGCCGGAGAAATCGTCGGACTGGCGGGCCTGATCGGCGCCGGCCGCACCGAACTGTGCCGCGCCATCTTCGGTATCGACGCCGTGGAGTCCGGCAGCATTCATATCGCCGGCAAGCCCGCCCGCGTGCGTTCGCCTCGGGAAGCCGTCGCCGAAGGCATCGCCCTCATCCCGGAGGACCGCCAGAAGACCGGCCTCGCCACCGCGCTGCCCATCGGCCACAACCTCACCATTGCCGACCTTCCGCAGGTCAGCCGCATGGGCTTTTTCCTGGACGCCGCCAAGGAGCGCCGTATCGCCGCCGAACAGATCGAGCGCCTGCGCATCCGCTGCTCGTCGGCACGGCAACTGGCCGGACGTCTGTCGGGCGGCAACCAACAGAAGGTGGTCATCTCCAAGTGGCTGGTGCGGGGCGCCCGCGTGTTCCTGTTCGACGAGCCCACGCGCGGCATCGACGTCGGCGCCAAGGTGGAAGTCTACGAAGTGATGGATGAACTGGCGCGCTCCGGCGCCGCCATCCTCATGGTGAGTTCGGAACTGCCCGAACTGCTGCAGGTGGCCGACCGCATCCTGGTGATGCGCCAGGGACGCCTGACCGGCGAACTGCCCGGCAGAACCACGCAGGAAGAGATTATGCGGCTGGCGGCCCTGGAACAGGGCGGCGCCGTTTTGGGAGATTCGGAATGATTCAGCGGCTGCTGCCGTTTCTGACGCTTATCGTGCTGTTCGTGGGCCTGGCCATCGCGTCGCCCGAGCACTTCCTGAGCAAGACCAATCTGTCGAGCGTGGTGCGCCAGACCGCGGTCATCAACCTGATGGCGCTGGGCATGACGCTAATTATCATTAGCGGCGGAATCGACCTGTCCGTCGGCGCCATCCTCGCCATGGCCGGCCTGCTGGGCACCATGGCCATGGAGAAGGGCTACCCCATCCTGCTCGGCATCGCCATCGGTATCCTCACCGGGTGCCTCTGTGGCTTCGCCAACGGCTTCATGACCACCCGGCTGAAGATAAACCCGTTCATCGTGACGCTGGGCACCATGGGCATCATTCGCGGCCTGACGCTGATCATCTCCAATGGCCTGCCAGTGCACCAGATTCCGCCCGCCTTCAGCTACCTGGGCGAAGGCAATCTGGTGGGCGTGCCGTTTGTGTTGTGGGTGCTGGTGGGCTGCGCCTTGTGTACCCACGTCATCCTGGAACACACTCGTCTGGGGCGCTATACGTTCTCCATCGGCTCCAATGTCGACGCCGCCACCTACGCCGGCATTCACGTCAACCTCTACACGACGGCGGTGTATGCCATTGGCGGCGCTTTGACGGGGTTGGCAGGCATGATTGAAGCCTCGCGCCTGATGACGGGTCAGCCCACGGCGGGGCAAGGCTACGAACTGCAGGCAATCGCGGCGGTGGTTATCGGCGGCGGCAGCCTGCGCGGTGGGGAGGGCAGCGTTGTGGGTACGCTCATTGGCGCCTTCATCATGGGCCTGCTGGCCAACGGCAGTGACCTGCTCGGCATCAGCCCCTACGTGCAACAGGCCATCATCGGCGCCGTCATTATCCTGGCTGTCTCGGTGGACGAACTCCGGAAACGCAAACTGACGGCAGGCTAAACCGCGATCAATTCCGGCATGAAATTCATGTAATTCCGCGGTTCACGGTAGCGCTGGAAGCGATACCCGACGCCGAAGATGGTTTCGATATACACCTCGCCGTAGGGGAACATTTTCTTGCGCAGCCGGCGGATGTGTACGTCCAGCGTGCGCGTGCGGATGTCGCGCCCGTAGCCCCAGATGCGTTCCAGCAGGATTTCGCGGGGCACGATTTCCCCGGCGTTATCCACCAATAAAGCCAGCAGTTCGTGCTCCTTACGAGTCAGGATGATCTCGCGCAAGTCAATGTAAGCCGACGTGCTGTTGTAGTCAAAGGCCAGATGCTGGTCGTTGTACTTGCGTTCGACCGGAGCGGGCTTGGTCTGAAACATCGTGATCCCCCTAGTACGTTGTGTCAACTTGATACTACGGGTATTACGAAGAAAGGTCTTGCCGTGTTTGTAAAAGTTTTGTAAAAGGTGTGAACAAAATAAGTCTTTTTCCCAGAGTGACTTAGAACACTCTCATTCAATCGGGAAGGGGCCGATGTTTTCGATACGCAGATCGCGTCCGTCGCCTTCTTCGGCACGCAGCGTGAACCGCACGGCGCGAACCGGATCCGCCACCCGCAGGTGGAATTCGGCCTCTTCCCCCGGTTGCAGGAGTTCGGCGTCCACCGGACCGCGCTTACTCTCCAGCAGCTGCTTGCCGGTGCCCTGGAAGTCCAGAATCAGTTGCACTTCTTTCAATGGCCGCTCGCCATCGGCTTTCAGCTTGCCATCCACGGTCACGTCGCCGTTCTCGCGGTGGCAGGCGATTTCAAGGATTGTGATCTCGGGAGGTTTGGGCGTCTTGCCTTTCTTCTGCAAAGCGAAGCACAATGAGGCAATCAGCAGCGAAGACGCTACCAGGAACACCCCGTAGAGCAGCCGAGAGAGATACGACCGGCGGTTCATGTTTTCCTAGTTTAGCGGCTTCGCATGGATTAAGGAGACCCTTACGGTGACACGCAGGAGTTGGATGGCCGGATCGGGCGCGGCACTAGCCGCGGCACAGCAGAGCGGGGCGGCTGGGCCGAAGAACTTCGTCATTGCGTCGGGCAACGGGCAGCGCTGCTGCGCCCGCGCCCTGGAGATGCTAGGCAAAGGCATCGACACGCTCGATGCCGTCATCGCCGGTGTGAATATCAACGAAGAGGACCCCGAGGATGATTCGGTGGGCTATGGCGGTCTTCCGAACGAACACGGCGTGGTGGAACTGGACGCCAGCGTCATGCACGGCCCCACGCGCCGCGCCGGATCGGTGGCCAGTATCCGCGGCGTGAAGACACCTTCCAAAATCGCCAAACTGGTGATGGAGCAGACCGACCACATCATGCTGGTGGGCGAGGGTGCCTCGAAGTTCGCCGAGGCCTACGGCTTCCGTCCGGAAAACCTGCTGACGGAAAAGTCGCGCCTGGCGTGGCTGATATGGAAGCGCAGTCTGCGGGATGCCGGCGGGCACAATAACTGGACCGATGGCCTCGATGCCCCTGCCATTGCAGGTGGCGGGCCGACGGCTTTGAAACAAGCGTTTCCGGACGTAACGGACGAACTGCTTGCCTATGCCTGGGACCGCGCAGTGCACCCGGTGACAGGCACCATCAACTGTCTGGCGTTGAATGCGAAGGGCGAGATGTCGGGCGTTACCACCACCAGCGGGCTGTCCTGGAAGATCGCCGGACGCGTCGGCGATTCGCCCATCATCGGCGCAGGTTTGTATGTAGATCAGGATGTGGGCGCCGCCGGCTCCACCGGACGCGGGGAGGAGAACATCCGGGTATGCGGCGCCCATTCCATCGTCGAAAACATGCGTCACGGCATGTCGGCCAAGGACGCCTGCCTGGACGTACTCAAACGCGTGGCACGCAATTACAACAACGACCAGACGCGGCTGCAGAAGTTTGACCTGAACTTCTACGCGCTACGCAAGGACGGCGACTTTGCCGGCGCCAGCCTCTGGAACGGCGTGTGGCGGCGAGGCCAATTCCGGCCCCGCCAGTTTTCCTATGCCGTCGACGGCAAGAGCCGCCTCGAGAACTGCATCTTCCTGCTGGAACGCCCGAAAGCGTAACTTCAGGGCTTCCTATTCCTGGGCTTGCGGCGCAGCGGCAGCCGGCTTGGCGTCCTGCGTCCGCTGGTCCCACGAAGCTTTATTCGCACTGGTGCGCCAGTACTTGTCGCCCCACCAGGCATCGGGATCAATTACGCCAGCCACTGCCACGGTCTTGCCCGTGCGGCTTTCAATCAACTGCAGCAGTTCGGTCGAATCCTTCACATCCACTTCCAACTGCAGATTGCCGGCACGGCCCCTTTCGGTCAGAAACGTGATGTTCAGCGTCCGGCGCTCCCGCGAGAGGACCGGCAGTTTGATCAGCTTCGACGCCTTGCGGTCCGCGATCTCCAGGTTGGTGATGCGGTTGTACGCCAGGCTCCACGACGGCTGTCCATACTGAAACTTCAACGACGTGCGATCCGACAAATCCAGGTGCCCATCGGTGTAGCGCGGGATGTACGCGACGGTTCCCCCGACAAACGTGCTGGCAAAGCCCTTCGGCTCTTCCTTCGCCTCAGCCTTCTTGCCGGGCTTCACCGAAGGCTGCTCCTTCGTCTGGCTGACCGTGGCCGGGGCATTGGCCTTGGCCTTCTTCTTAAACGGATTGGGAATCGATACCGGATAGGCCAGCACCGCCGTGAGCATCAACGCGCCGATGAGTCGTAGCGACATAGGTCTCCTTCTGCAGCGAACATCGGCGGGCGCCGTATGGAACTTTAGAGCAGAAGGTTCTAAGCGCGCGAAACTTCAATTTTGATGTCTGGTCGGGCGAATACCTCGGGCGACAACTCTACCCCCAACCCCGGACCCGGCGGCAGCGGCAGTTCCCCATCCCGGGCCGCCAACGTATCCGGCACAATCCCCACATATTCATCCAGGTAGTGCTTCCGTACCGACTCGCAGATAAACAGGTTGGGAATATTCGCCGCCAGATGCGCCGACGCATAGTGCAGGATCGGGCCCCCGCAGTTATGCGGACACACCGGCAGGTAGTGGGTCTCCGCCATCGTGGCGATCTTCTTGGCTTCCGAAATGCCACCCGTCCAACAGATGTCCGGCATGATAAACCGCGCCGCGCGGTTCTCCATTAGTTCGCGGAACTGCCAGCGCGTCATCAGACGCTCGCTCAGGCATAACGGCAGGCGCGTGGATTGCCCCAACTCCCGGTACGCTGCCAGATTGTCCTGCGGCAGCATCTCTTCCAGCCACATCGGCTCCAGCGGCTCCAGATAGCGTGCAATCTGCTGGGCGCAAGTCAGGTTCCAGTAGCCGTGGAACTCCATCGCCACCTGCATGCGGTCGCCGAAACGCTCCTTGATCAGACGCAGCGGTTCTGCGCCCTTCCGCAACTGATCGGCCGTGATGTACTGCCCGCGCGTCTCCTTCGCGATCGGATCAAAGGGCCAGATCTTCATCGCACGGATGCCGCTGGCATACAGCGATTCGGCCAACTCCAGCGGCTGCGACAGGAAACTGAAATCGTCGTAGCAGGTGTTATAGGTGCGGATGGAATCGCGTGACGCCCCACCCAGCAACTGATAGACAGGCCGATTCACGGCCTTCCCCGCCAAGTCCCAAAGCGCGATGTCGATGGCGCTGATCGCCCGCAACTCCGCGCCGGCCCAGCCGCTGTAGGCGATTGCCTCGAACATGTCGGCCCACAGCCGGTCGATGCGCCGCGCATCCTTGCCCAGCAGCACCGGGGCCAGCCGCTGATGGATCACGGCCTTCTCGGTCAACGGATCAGGATACGTCTCGCCTAGCCCCACCAGCCCCGAGTCCGTATGGATACGCACCCACAGCCATTGCACCGGCCCGGCATGCACGGTAATCCCGCGCGCCAGGTGCAGCGTCTCAATCGCGGTAATCTTCATCGCAGGGTCAACAGCACCTTTCCCTTACGCTCGCCTTTGGCCGCATGCGCCAGCGCGTCCTGGATGCGCGTCAGCGGATAAGTGGCCTCCACCTTCGCCTTCAGCATACCGGACGCCACCAGCGGGATGATCTCGCCGAACACGCTGGCCCGCTCGGCCGCCGCCAGTTTCCCCAGCGCTACCGGCAGCCAGAAGCCGCGCACCGTGATGTCGTTGCCGATCAGCGCCGCCGGCGACACCTGCACGTTCCGTCCGCTCATCATGCCGTAGTTGCACAGCACGCCGCTCGGCGAAAGGCACGCCGACAGCCGCGCCGCCGATTCCCCCGCCACCGCGTCGATCGCCAGTTTCACCGGCGCGCCGCCGGTAGCGGCCAGCACGCGCCGCGGCAGGTCGGCATTGTCCACCAGGACCACGTCGGCGCCCAGGTTGTGCAACTCGTCGGCCAGCCCGTCGCGCCGCACCACGTTGATGGTCCGGATGCCCTGCTTCTTCGCCAGCTGGATCAGGTATTGGCCCACCGAAGAGTTCGCCGCGTTCTGGATCACCCAGCCGCCCATCTCCACCCCGCGCAACAGCAGCAGCGCCGTCAGCGGATTGGCGAAACTCATCGCATACTGCAGCGGATCGCCGCCCGGCGGCAGCGCCACCAGGTTCTCCGCCGGCACGTTCTGCCGCTCCTGCCAGACGCCATCCTGCGCCAACAGCACGGGGGCTAAGTCGCCCGGCTTGAGGTGCTTCACCAGTTCGCCCACCTGCAGCACCTTGCCCAAACCTTCCTTGCCCAGCACCTTCGGCATGGGCCCGGGATCCCCGGCATACATGCCCATGATGGTTAACAGGTCGGCCGGATGCACCGGACTCGCCACCAGTTCCATCAAGGCGTCATGCGGTCCGGGCGCACCCGGCTCCGCGATTTCTTCGATGCGAACCACCTCAGCCGGCGCACCTGGCCGGTCCATCATGATGCGTTTCATAAGTTGGGTTGCATCCAGCTTACTGAAACCGGGGCACGGCAGGGAAGACATGACATGGGACAATAACCGGATCATGCAAGAGCCGCCCGCCCGCGAGCGCTACAAGGTTCTGGGCCTGCTGGTGATCCTGTTCGCCATCACCTATCTGGACCGCGTGTGTATCTCGGTGGCCGGGCCGCGCATGCAAGCCGAACTCGGCATCTCGCCCGCGGGGTGGGGTTGGGTGACCGGGGCGTTCACCATCGCCTACGGTCTGTTCGAAATGCCCACGGGGATGCTGGGCGACCGGCTGGGCCCGCGCCGCGTGCTGACGCGGATTGTGCTGTGGTGGTCGGCGTTCACGGCCCTGACTGGTAGTATAAATAACTACTACGTTTTGCTCGCCACGCGCTTCCTGTTTGGCATGGGCGAGGCTGGCGCCTTCCCGAACGCCGCCGTTGTAGTCACGCGCTGGTTTCCCGCCTCGCAACGCGGCACGATTCAGGGCGTCACGTTGATGGCCGCGCAGATCGGCGGGGCACTGGCGCCACTGCTGGTGGTGCCCATCCAGATGCGCTACGGCTGGCGAGCGTCCTTCTTCGTTTTCGGTGTGTTGGGAGTGGTGTGGGCCGCGGTCTGGTACCGCTGGTTCCGCGACTGGCCGGGCGAGCGGCACTCGCCGGAAGCCCCCGCGCCGCGCACGCACGAAGCCTTCCCGTGGCGGGCGGCGTTCTCCAGCGCCAGCGTGCTGGCCATGCTGAGCATCGCGTTCTGCTACTTCTACGTGCTCAGTTTTTATCACGGCTGGATCCACACGTTTCTGGTGAAAGGGCGCGGCTTCAGTGAAGGCTTTCTGTGGCTCTCGGCGCTGCCCTATACGTTGGGAGCGGGCGCGAACCTGGCGGGCGGCGCGGTGAGCGATGTGCTAGTGCGGCGTCTGGGGCCGAAGCGGGGACGGCAGACGCTGGGCGTCACCCTGTTGACGGCCGCGGGGCTGTTCCTGCTAGCGGCGATGGTGCTGCGGGATCCGCTTTTGACGGTGCTGGCGCTGGCGGCGGCGTATGGCTCTATCGGCTTCCAGCAATCGGGTCTGGCGGCGGCGTGCCTCGATCTCAGCCCGAAGAACGCCGGGGCGTTGATGGGCTTGACGAACACGTTCGCGCAGGCCGGCGCGCTGCTGGGGTCGGTGCTGTTCGGCTACATCGTCCAGGCTACCGGCAACTACAACGCGCCCTTCGTACCCATGGCCGCGCTGCTGTTCCTGGGCGCGCTGCTATGGCTGAAGATCGACACCTCGCACGAAATCGGGCTAGTGAAAGCGGAAGCTAAACAGGTCGGCGTCCTTTAAAACAAATCGCAGCCGCACGGTTTTGCCGGCCAGCGCCGAGACATCGGTGCCGCCATTCCAGGAAACGGTGCGGGCAATCTGATCGCCAATGATCTCGCGGGCGTCGGCCAATGCGAAGCCGGGCAGCGGCTTGCCCGCTTCGTCCTGGATCTCGACGCGCACGGATCCGGCGGCCGAGGTGGCGAAGTTGATCTCCAACTGCCGGCCGCTGAAGCGCACGGGCTTGGTCAGGATCTCGCCGCCGTCGTAGCCGGCATGCAAGGCCGCGAAGCCATCCAGCCGCAGCGAGTAGCGGCCCAGGTACGACGTCGGTTGCCCATAGTTGCGGTTGACGTAGAAGGACATCTCCGCCGGGCCGGTCTGCACCACGTTCAGCCCCGGATAATTCGTACGCGACGTCCAGTTCTCCACGCCCAAGCCGGGGCGCAGGAAGCTCTCAAGGAACGTACGGTCATAGGTCAGCCCACCGCGCGTCGTATACAGCACCGCGTCGGAGGCATCCTGGAAATACTTCGGATTCACCTTGACCGTAGCCGCCTCTTCTTCGGTCAGCACCTGGCGTTTCGGCAGGAAGCGCGCCGCGATGCTGATGAGGATATGCGGTGCCCGGAAGTAGGCGCTGGTCTGGTTGGTGTAGAGATGCTCGGCGGGCGCCTGGCCCTCCTTGTGGCGGAACGTCATCTCACCTTCTTCGGTAAAGCCGCGGAAATCGGGGCTGGTGGCGCGGGCCACCCAACGCACGCGGCCCATGCCGGGCACTTCCTTGAAGACGCGGAAATACAGCACGTAGCGATTTTCGGCCGGAGACCAGAAGGCAAGGTTCTGCGAGTCATAGCGAGTGACCTTAGCGGGCGGCATCACAGGTGCTTCCTGCATCTTGCGCCACTTCAGGCCGTCGGCCGATACGAACGCCGCCAACCCTGTGCGGGACACGCCGCCTAACGCCTTCCATCGCTCCTCGGCGGGCACGCCGGGACGCGTATCCAGAAACGGCGTGAAGTTGTGCGAATAGGGAGCCATATCCCGCAGCACCACGTTGTCGGCGGGCTTGGTCCAATGGATGCCGTCCTTCGATTCGGCGTAGCAGGTCACCTCGGTATTGGCGCCGTCGGCACCTGCCGTTGGGTTTCCACGATAGTAGACGCGGAAGCCGCCTTCATGCCGGATAATGGTGGAATAGCCGCTGAACGGGCCTTCCCAGGGGCGATCCAGCGTCAGCGCCGGGCCGCGATCCTGCGGCACCTGCAGGCGCAGTTCGGCGTTTGTCAGCCGGTCCACCAGGTAGCGATCCACCAGTAGTTCGCGGCGTGAACCAAGGTCGATGGTCTGCGCCGGCAGCAGCGCGGTGACAGCCAATAGCATGGGAAGCATCCTGCCTATTCTCGCTCACCGTCAAACCTGATATCCTCTCCCCCATGTCGGAAGGCAAGCTCGGCCGGGCCCTCTGGGTGCTGTTCGCGGTGAATGTGCTCAATTTCTATGACCGCCACGTGATCGGCGCGCTGGCGGAGCCGATCCGGCGCGAGTTCAACCTCACTGATACGGATCTCGGCCTGCTCGGCTCGGCCTTCATCTGGCTCTACGCCTTCATTGGGGTGCCGATTGGCCGCGTGGCCGATACGTGGAGCCGGCGCAAGTTGCTGGCGCTCGGCACGCTGATCTGGAGCCTGCTGACGGCGTTGAACGGCGCCGCCACCAGTTTCACAACGCTGCTGCTGGCACGCCTGGGCGTGGCTACCGGCGAGGCTGCCTGTGCGCCTACCGCCACTTCCTGGATCGGCGATCTCTACCAGCGCGAGCAGCGCTCGCGAGCCCTGGCGATCTTCATGCTCGGCGTGCCTATCGGTGCCGGACTCAGCGGCTTCTTCAGCGGCTACTTTGCCCAACTCTATGGCTGGCGCATCGCCATGGTGCTGGCCGCGGTTCCCGGCGTGCTGCTGGTTCCGTTGCTGTTGACCCTGCCCGAACCGGTGCGCGGGGCCACCGAAAAGCACGGCCAGATCGAAACGGCCGGCTCGGCCTGGGGCGTCCTCCGCATCCCCACCCTGTGGTGGATCATCGCCAGCGGCGCGCTGCTCAACTTCAACATGTACGCCTTCGGCAGCTTCCTGCCGGCCTTCTTTGCACGCGTGCATGGCGTTTCGCTGGCGCAGAGCGGCGTGCTGGCTGGTATCGTCAGCCTGATAGGCGGCGTTAGCGGCGGCCTGCTGGCCAGCCGGTTGGGCGATGCCGCGATCCGCAAACGCCAGAACGGCCGTATGCGGATGGGTGCCTGGCTGGCTTTGGCCACCGCCCCGCTGGCGCTGTTCGGGATCCAGTCCGGCAACGTGCTGCTCTCGGTGTTCCTGCTGGCGCTGGCCTATGGCGGCTGCAACAGCTACTACGGCTTTGTCTATCCTTCCATCCAGGACATTGTGCCGCCGTCGCTGCGCAGCACCACCATGGCGGTCTACTTCATGGCTATGTATCTCTGCGGGGCCAGTTTCGGCCCGCTGCTGACTGGGCGTCTGAGCGACCTGCGAGCCCGCGCCGCCGCCGAGGCCGCCGGGTCGGCCACCATCACCGAAGCCTTCCGCGCCACCGGCCTGCGCGAGGCCATGCTCATCATTCCGGTGCTGGCGTTGGGCCTCGCCATCGTGCTGTGGGCCGGGTCCCGCACCATCGCCGCCGATATCGCCCGCCGCGAGCAGCGCATGGCCAAAGCCGCGACAGCGTAGCATAGTAGCGTGATGCTGCTTTTCGCGGCGCTGCTGGCTCTGACAGCGCCTGCCCAAACCCTGCAACTGCTCAGCGAGTTCCGCCGTGTCGATCCGAAGGGCGAACTGCGCCTTTCCGATGCCGCGGGGAAACCTCGCGAGATCCTTTCACCCGGCCTCATCCGCAATGGCTTTTATTCCCTCCGCGTTGTCATCCGCCCGCCGAAAGGACAGCCGTACACGCTGGATCTGGCGCAAAACCCGGAGAACTCGGTGATCCTGAAGCTGTATCGCGAAGTGGGCGACACGCTGCTGCCCGTGAAAACGCCGGTAACCGGAGTCGGCGCCGCACCGGAGAGTTTCTGGCTGGACATGCAGGTGCCCGCCGCCGCCCTGGTTCGACGGGTGCGTGTCGAGGTAGATCTGCACGATGGCGATACGTGGCACATGGCGCCGATGGAGCTCCGCATCCTGCGCGGCATTCTGCCGGCCCTGAAGCCGCAGGCGGTGGAACTGCTGGCGGCCTCCAAACCGTCCGATGAGTTCGCGCGGCAGGCCTGGCGGGAATGGCTGTGCGCCGTGGAGCCCAAGCCCGCGCCGCGAACGCCTGGCGTGAGCGCCCGCGGCTTGATCTATCGCAACGCGTTGCAGGACGTGGCGTTGGCGCGCATCCTGCAGATCAAGTTTGGGCGCGAGGAGTTGCTGAAACGCGTGCTGGATGCCTTCGAAAGCCCCAGCCAGGAGGCCTTCTGCGGCGGAGAACGGCCGGTTTCGCCGCTGGGCCCGGACGGCTATCTGCGCGTCCGTGATCTTTTGAACCGTGAAGCGTCGCGTCAATGAGTGTGAAGACGATTGCGTTACTACTACTCAGCAGCCTGGCGCTGCTGGGCGCGTCCTGGGACTCGCTGCAGAAGCTGAACGCCGGCGATTCCATCGAACTGACCACCAGCGGGGAGAAGCCGCGTACCGTTATCTACCGCTCGGCCAGCGCCGAGTCGCTCATTATCGCCACCACCTCGAGTGAAGTCTCCATCGCCCGTGCCGATGTCGAACGCGTGCGGATCAAACAACCCGGCCGCCGCACGAGACTCGGCCTGCTGTCGACGGCCATTGGAGCCGCCGCCGGCGCTGGTATTGGCCTCGCCGTATGTCCCGGTTGTTCGGGCGAAGGCGTGGGAGGCAAGTATATTGGACCGGGCGTCGCCGCGGGAGCCGGCATCGGCGCGCTGGGATTCCTCAGTTCCGACTACCGTACCGTTTACCAAAAGCGCTGACGGCGCGACTGGCTGCGGAACCAGTAATAGACCGGCACGCCCAGCAGCACGATCAGCAGGCCGGGCCACGTGGTTGCCGTGCGATAGGCGAACAGCACGACAAGAATAATGGTGGCGCCCAGGATGTACAGTGCCGGAATCAGCGGGTAGCCGAAGGCCTTGTACGGACGTTCCGCATGCGGCTGTGTCACGCGCAGGCGGAAGATGCCGGCGATGGTGAGGATATAGAAGATCAGCGCCGCCGAGATGACGTAGTCCAGCAGGTTGCCGTAGAGGTTCCCATAGGCCTGCGTGGCCGGGTTGTACGTGCGCGGCAGCACCAGCAGCACCGTCCACAGGCCCTGGAACAGCAGCGCCCAACTGGGCACACTGGCGTGATTCAACTCCCCGGCTTTGGCAAAGAACACGCCATCGCGAGCCATGGCGAAATACGCCCGCGCCCCCGCCAGGATCAGGCCGTTCATACAGCCGAAGGTCGAGATCATAATGGCGACCGCCATCAGCGCCGTGCCCGCGCCGGGGAAGATGGCTTGCAGCGTCGCGGTGGCCACGCGGTCGGCCGGCGCGGTCTGGATCGCCTGAATCGGCAGAGTCACCAGATAGGCGACGTTCGCCAGCAGGTACAGCCCAATGACGATGGCCGTACCCAACGCTAGCGACAGCGGCACGTTGCGCTTCGGATTGATCACTTCGCCCGCGGTGAACGTGATGTTATTCCAGGCGTCGGCGGAAAACAGGCTGCCGGTCTGCGACACGCACAGCGCCACCAGCAACCCGAACGCCGTGGTGGCATCCAGCCCCGGGGCGATGGGCGTCAGGTTGCGCGGCGTCCAGAAGTCGCCGAAGTTGCCGTTCACGGCCGTAGCGTTATAGCCAGCGAACAGGCCCAGCAGGATCAGCGCGGCCAGCCCGCCGGTCTTGGCTGTTGTGAAGATGTTCTGGACGATCTTGCCGTACTTCAGGCCTTGGGTGTTGGTCCAGGTGAGCAGGGCAATCACCACGATGCCCAGCAACTGCGCGGTAGAGAGCGACACCGCGTAACCTTCGCTCAGATGCACCGGTGGGATGAGGTAGTTTGATTCCGATATGCCGGGTACCAGCACGCCCATAAACCGCGCGAAGCCCACGCCTACCGCAGCGATCGTGCCCGTCTGGATCACCAGGAACAACGTCCAGCCATACAGGAATCCCCACAGCGGCGAGAAGGCCTCGCGCAGGTAGACATACTGCCCGCCGGCGCGCGGGAACATCGACGCCAGTTCGCCATAGCTGAGCGCGCCGGTTACGGTGAGGAAGCCGGCGATCAGCCACGCCACCAGCAGCCACCCGGGACTCCCCACCTGCCGCGCAATCTCCGCCGAAACAATGAAGATGCCGGATCCGATCATCGACCCAATCACGATGGCAGTGGAATCGAGCAGGCCGAGCTGGCGTTTGAATTCGGAAGCAGGGGCAGGGGCTGGCGAGGTCATGGATTTAAGGATTCTCGCACAGGCCGCAAGCCTTACGGGGTGAAGTAGCGCGATGTCACTCCGGACGTAAATCGGAAACGTCCACATGCAGACCGACCGGACTCGCGTCCATAGGCGTGATGGATCGCAGCCGCCGTTGCAAAGCAGACGCCTGGGCTTTCCGTCCGGACTTCTTCGCCGCGGCCACTCCGGCGCGCAGAACTTCCAATGACGTGGGGTGGTTCTCCGGAAGCGACCGCGCCGCCGCTGCCCTCGCCCGCTCCGTCATCTCCCAAGCCAGTTCCGGTTTTCCTAACTGCAGATACACTCGCGCCAGATTCAGGCAGGGGCGAACCAGATCGGGATGGAGCGGTCCCACCAGTCCATCCCAAATGGCTATCGCCTCCCGGAAGTGACCAGCCGCTTCCGCCGGCCTTCCCGTCAGACTCGCCACTACGCCCAGGTTGGAAGTGAGGCTCGCCCTGGTCAACCGCTCGCCCGCGGTTTGGCCCAACATGGCCCGCGCTTTCTCAAATAGATGTCGCGCCTCTTGGTAGTTCCGCCTCGCCATTAGTGTTGTGCCCAGATTGCCCAGCAGCGTGCGAATCTCCGGATGCTCGGGGCCAAGTTCCTGAACGGTAATCCGCAAGGCGCGGCGGCGCAGCATCTCCGCATACCCCAGTTGCAGGTTCAGGTCCGTCAGCAACGAGGCCAAACTACTGCAAAGCTTAGCGAGGGCAACCGGCGCCTCCCCGGTGCGTTCCAGGATGGCGATCCCGCGGCGAAGAGTGCGGTCCGCGCTGGCGAACCGCGCCAGTTCAAACTCGATCAGGCCGATCTCGTTCAGCACCAACGCGACCCGGGTGTCCGCTGGCCCGAATCGCTCTGCTTACTGGAGAGCCATCTGGGCTCGCGTGAGTGCCTGCTGGTAGGCCCCGTGCGCCGCCATCTCACGAGCCTGAGTGAGCAGCACTGACCATGCGGGGTGATCCGCGCCCAGGCAGATGGCCAACATCACAATCAACAGCGCTCCCCGCATCCACAGCCGAACATTGCCGCCTGCCCGTGCGCCCCATACAATAGATGGGCTGACGATCGAGGTGATTCCGTTTGCCATACTCCGTGCTACCGTTTTGCGGGCAACTGGGTCCTCGGCGCGACCTCGATTCTTTCTCGGAAATTTCTCGCCGGAGCAGAGATGTCTAACGGGCAGAAGGAGATGATCGAGTTCGGTGCCTTTCGGCTCGACGTACACCCACGTAATCCTGCTCTCAATCCGGCTCGGGTAGCTAACGCCGAGACCTACCGGAAGTCGGTGGACCGGACGTCCTGCGCCACGTAGATGCTCTGCTGTGAGGCGAGGACCCCACGCCACACAGGCAAGAAGCAGACTATTGGACTTGTATCGGTTTTTGGGACAAACAGTTAAGAGTCGATAATCATCGAAAGGGGAGATCGAATCGTGGCTGTATCACGAAGGACGTTCAGCAAGGAAATGAAGATGGCCGCGTTGCAGCGGCTGGACGCAGGCGCCTCGGTAGCAGAAGTGGCCCGCGCCTTCGAAATGAATCCCAACCTGCTGCACCGTTGGCGCAAGGAATTCCGCCAAGGCCCGGGAAACGCATTTCCCGGCATGGGCAAGCGGCGCTGGGACGAAACCAAGGTAGCCCAACTGGAGCGCAAAGTTGGCCAGCAAGCCCTGGAAATCGATTTTTTAAAGGGGTGCTTGCAGCGAATCGAGGAAGAGCGGATGCTGCAGGCTTTAACTGGAAAGCCGCAACCTACCACC